>CAZOQL010000041.1:0-18035 GCA_964582005.1 uncultured Flavobacteriaceae bacterium
GTAATGAATAAATTATTGTTTAACCAAAAGTTGCATTTGTAACTTGAATCTTGCATTGAATAATAAATAACGAAAAAATTAATACACTAATTTTTTTATAGTCAACAAGGATCTTAATATGGATTGAATAATTTTCTGTAAATTATTCCAAAATTGTTTTCTTGCTTGTTTATCGTAACTATTTTCTAATTCTTTTTTTTTGCTCAACATATATTTTAAAAAATCGCCATTCATTTTGTTTTTTTAAAAAAAAGTATCGTAATCGGTAATTTTTTCTTCAATTTCAGTAGCAATATGATCTACCATTTCAAAACGAATATCCATATATTCAAAGCCAAGTCTTTCTAAAAAACTATCTATTCTTTTTATGTGACTTCTACGCAATTCCATATTATTCTAAACTAAATTTAGGATTTACCATAAACTGCATATTTTTAATAAAAGCTTCTAATTCCGATAAACGATTAATAGTTTCTTTAGTTCCTTGTTCGGTAAGTTTATAATATTTACGCATTCTATTACCTATATTGAGTATTTCTACTTCTAAAAAGCCTTCGGCTTCTAATTTATGTAATGCAGGATACAGTGCACCTTCGGTAATTTTTAATTCTCCTTTGGTTATCTCTTTTACTTTTTGCGTAATTTCATAACCATACATTTTGTCTTTTTTTCCTAAAAGATTCAAAATAATAGTTTGTAAACTGCCTTTATATAATTTGGAATTTGCCATACTACAAATATATACCTAATTTTCTTATGCATAAAGAAATTAGGCATGTCTTTTTAAATCAATTCCGCTAGCAACATTTCCAAACCTTTTATTGAAGCACGTTCTATTACTTTTTCACGAGGTTGTCCAAAATTAAATTCTTGTACAATAGTTTTATTTGGAGTAACAATAGCTATAAAAACCACACCAACCGTTTTATCGGTTTTGTCGGTTGTTGGTCCTGCATTACCTGTTGTGGCTATTGCAAAATCGGTTTTATAAATACGCTTTATATTTTCTGCCATCGCTATTGCTACTTCTTTACTAACAACACTGTATTGGTCAATTAAAGCCTCATTTATGTTTAAAAAATCTATTTTTATTCGCACATTATAACTCACAATGGAGCCAATAAAATAAGCCGATGCACCTGGAATAGAGGTAATCATTTGTGCAATATTACCACCTGTACAACTTTCGGCTGTTGCTAAAGTTTGCTTTTTTACATTTAAGATTTCTCCTATTCGCTTCTCTAAAGATGTTTGATCTTCTATTCCAAAAGAAATATCGTTGACTAGATTAGTTAATTTTATATAGCTTGAATCTATCAATTGTTCCAGTGTCAATTTGTCTTTTCCTTTTCCTGTAAGGCGTAATCTTGTTTTTCCATAATCAGGCAAATATGCTAATTTAATTTCTTTTGGTAAGTTTTCTTCAAAATCATCTAATCTATTAGCTATTTTACTTTCGCCAACACCATAAGTAATAATGGTTTTGTGTATGATAAATGGCAAGTTAAATCTTTGTTGTAACTTTGGCAATACTTTATAATGTAACAATGCTTTCATTTCATTTGGCACACCTGGTAAAGAAATTACATGACATTTGTTTTTAGTAAACCACATACCAGAAGCGGTGCCTAAGTGATTTTTTAAAATTTTTGCTTTGCTTGGCAATAAAGCTTGTTGCAAATCTTGATCTGTATATTCAAATTTTACTTGACTGAATAAATATTTAATGTGCGCTTCAATTTCTTGATTCAAAGTTAATTTATCCTCAAAATATTCGGCAACCGTATGTTTGGTAATATCATCTTTGGTTGGTCCTAATCCGCCAGTAAGAATGATAACATCTACTTTTTTTTCTGCAACAGCAATAGCGTCTAAAATATGCTGTTTATCATCTTGTATGGAAGTAATTTGATATACCGATATGCCAATATCATTCAATTTTTTGGCTATCCATTTAGAATTTGTATCTAGTATTTGGCCTATTAATATTTCATCGCCAATGGTTATTATTTCTGCTTGCATTTGATAGTAATTTAACATTCAAAAATAAGCATTTAATTGTTGAAAACTTAGGTAAACTTTTCTATAAACTATAAAACATCTAAAACAAAGAGCTTGTACCTTTGAACATCATTAATTCAAAATAAAATAAATGAAATTTTTTATAGATACCGCAAATTTAGATCAAATTAAAGAGGCACAATCACTAGGGATATTAGATGGCGTAACAACCAACCCATCTTTAATGGCTAAAGAAGGCATTACTGGCGACAAAAATATTATTAACCACTACAAAGCAATTTGTGATTTGGTTGATGGCGATGTTTCGGCAGAAGTAATTGCAACCGATTTTGATGGCATGGTAAAACAAGGCGAAGAACTTGCTGCTTTAAACCCACAAATTGTAGTAAAATTACCGATGATAAAAGACGGCATAAAAGCGTGTAAATATTTTTCGGATAAAGGTATAAAAACGAATGTAACTTTAGTTTTTTCGGTTGGGCAAGCTCTAATGGCTGCTAAAGCTGGCGCAACGTATGTATCGCCATTTATTGGTCGTTTAGATGACATTTCTACCGATGGATTAAACTTAATTGCTGAAATTAGACAAATATATAATAATTATGGTTTTGAAACCGAAATTCTTGCCGCTTCGGTAAGACATACCATGCATATTATTGATTGTGCCAAATTAGGTGCCGATGTTATGACTGGACCATTAAAAGCTATTGAAGGCTTACTAAATCATCCGTTAACGGATATTGGTTTAGCTCAATTTTTAGCCGATTTTAAAAAAGGAAATTAATATTCTCACACCAATTTAATTATAAAATTTATCATCTATAAATTGAATTATTTTTTGCTTAATTAAGGCAAAAAAACAAAGTATAGTCTTTATTATAGTTTATTTTTTTAACAAAAATTAAGTGAAAAAGAAACGATTTATTTGACTTGCTCTCTGGTTAATTGGTATTATACTACAAAACCTATCTACATTCGAGATAGGTTTTGTAGTTATGAAATTTTAAAAGAACAATCTTCATCTACTTTTAAACGAGCCGTAGCAATTTGGTGTTCTTTTGAAAAGTTATTCTCTTTGTATTTTAAATATCCTGCAATACCAATCATAGCGGCATTATCGGTAGTATATTCTAAAGGTGGAATATAGGTTTTCCAACCATGTGTAATTTGCGCTTGCTCTAATTGTTTTCTGATTTCTGAATTAGCGGAAACGCCACCAGCAATAGCAATTTGTTGGATTCCTGTTTCTTTAACTGCTTTTTTAATTTTATCCATTAATATGGAAACGATTCCATTTTGAATGGAAGCACAAATATCATGTAGATTTTCTGAAATAAAATTAGAATTATCTGCAACATTTTTTTGCACAAAACGCATTACCGCTGTTTTAAAACCACTAAAACTAAAATCAAGATTATTTTTAGTTTTTGGTTTCGGAAAAGGATACGCATCGGGATTACCTCCTTTAGCGTACTTATCTATTAATGGTCCACCAGGATAAGGTAAACCCAAAATTTTAGCCGACTTATCAAAAGCTTCGCCTGCGGCATCATCTAAGGTTTCGCCTAAAACCTCAAAATCAAAATAACTAGACACTTTTACAATTTGCGTATGACCGCCAGAAATGGTTAGGCAAATAAATGGAAATTCTGGTGTATTTGTTTGGTTATTACATTGTCTAGCTGGTGAGTTTCCATCTTCTTGACTCTTGTATCTTACTTCTTGTTTCTTATCTCTCGCTTCTTTTCCAGCAATAAAATGAGCCAAGATATGCGCTTGCATATGATTAATAGCTATTAACGGAATAGACAAAGCCATCGCCATAGAAGTAGCAAACGAAGTGCCAACCAATAAAGAACCCATTAAACCTGGACCACGAGTAAACGCAATGGCATGTAAATCTTTTTTATTAATATTAGCTTGAGATAATGCTTGCTCAACAACAGGCACAATATTTTGTTGATGCGCTCTTGAAGCTAATTCAGGCACTACGCCACCATATTTTTGATGTATTTCTTGATTTGCTACCACATTAGACAACACAATATCGTTAAGTAAAACTGCGGCACTTGTGTCATCACAAGATGATTCAATAGCTAAAATATACGTTTTTTTTATTGTTTTCATTTGTAATGCAAAATTACAAAAATGAACTTGTTTAAAAAAAATGGTTAATCAAAATAAAAATATTATTTTTGCCATTCAAAAATAAAATAAATATAATGACAAACAGAACGTTTACCATGTTAAAACCAGATTCTTTAGAAAAAGGAAATACTGGTGCAATTTTAGAAAAAATAAATGCTGCAGGTTTTAGAATTGTAGCAATGAAAATGACACATATGACTAAAAGAGATGCTAAGGCATTTTATGCTGTTCATAACGAACGTCCGTTTTTTGGCGAATTAGTTGAGTACATGACACGTGGACCAATTGTAGCTGCTATTTTAGAAAAAGACAATGCTGTTGAAGACTTTAGAGTTTTAATTGGCGCAACAAATCCAGACGATGCAGCTGAAGGAACTATTCGTAAATTATACGCAGCTTCTATTGGAGAAAATGCAGTACACGGGTCGGATTCTGATGAGAATGCAGCTATTGAAAGTGCTTTTCATTTTTCAGGTAGAGAAATGTTCTAATAAAACAGGCTTTTTACATAAAATAAAAACCAATTTGTTTTAAAACAAATTGGTTTTTTTAGTTTACACCTTATTCTCTTTGGCAATTAATTCTTTATAATTATTTTTTAATTTATGCAATAAAATACCATACAATAATTTATAAAACAACCAAATTATAAGTAATATAAAAGCGATAAAGAATGAAAAAACACCCCAAACTACTACCATATTAATGTTTTCTGGCATTTGATCTATAAATGTTTCTGATTTGGTTACTTTATAAAGTATCTCAAAAGTTAATATTGCAGCAAGTGTTATTTGTGTTAAAACATAATAACTCACTGTTTTTTTTGTTTTCAAAATTCCTTTCATTAATTTTTTAGAAGTATCATCTACCGATATTGCTTTATAATTTTTATAAAAAAGAAAAATAAACAGCGGCATAATAATACCAAAATTAATAATATTCAAAACTTTGGTAAACATTACAATTCCCATTTCAGATTCTGCTTCGCTAGTATCGAGAAAAAACGTAGGTATTATGAGTATAACAAACTCCAAAATACTTATATAAAAAATCCATTTTACAATAGAAGTTGATTTTTTATGAATCATTTTATACAAATCAATTTCCGAAAATTGAATTTTACTTTCACCTTGATTATTCCATACATCTTTTAGATTATCTAATGCCATCATATTTATGGATTTAATGTTTTTTTTAATTTTGTTTTTGCTCTATTCATTTTTACTCTTGCATTCACCTCGGTAATACCTAATATTTTAGATATTTCAACATAAGGTTTGTCGTCTAAATACATTAGCACCAATGCTTTTTCAATGTCATTTAACTTATTTATTGCAGCATACAATCGGGCAACCTGTTTGTCTTTAGTATCGTCATAACCTTTATATTCTAATTCTTTTAAATTATCATAAAGTGTAGCTGTTTGAATACTTCTTTTAGATTTTCGGTATAATGAAATTGCGGTATTAATAGCAACACGATACATCCAAGTACTAAATTTAGATTCGCCCTTAAATTTAGGATATGCCTTAAAGAGTTGTATCGATATTTCTTGAAACAAATCTTTATGTTGTGCTTCTCCTTTAGTATAAGCTCTACATATTTTATGAATAATCCCTTGATTAGATTGTAATTCTTTTACAAATTTATTCTCTAGTTCTTTATTCAATTTTTTGGTTAATTAGGTTACTAATTGGTAGGTAAATGTTTTGTTTTGTTACATTAAAATGAAAAAAAAATCCATTTTAAGTTTAAAATAAATTTTTCTAAGGATTAAAATTACTTGAATCAACTTCTATTTCCCCAAGATTTTACTTGATTATAATCTAAATAATAAATGAATTTTAAGGAAATTGTATTGGATTGATCTTGTTTAAACAAATCATCTAAGTTATTGCCAAAACTAACATCCGATTGGTTATTTTGATTGAAAATCTGATTTCTATATAAAGCAACTAATTGACTTCCTGGAGCAAACTCCCAATTGTAGCTTATGTCTACATTCCAAATATTAAAATTTGTATTGTGGTCTGCTGTGTAACTATGGTTAGAAAGTGTTCCATTATTCTCTAATTTAAAATAATTAGCATCATATGTTACAGACGACCAAAAATGACGAAATGACAAACCTAAAGCTGCTTTGGTAGAAAAATTATATTTGGTAGAAATGGAGTTCGTTATACTTCTCTCATCTCTATTACCAAAAATAATAGTTTCATTATCCGTTAATATAGAAGCAAAGGCTTTAATATTATTTGTTTTTCGATAATTCAATCTATACACTACATTTATTCTATCGTTGATTCTAACTCTTGGCGAAATACCTAAGCTGATAAAATCTCTAACATGATCAAAACGATACCCATAATACGCATTAAAATCAATAGCAAATTTCTTACTATAGTCCGTTGATGCAAAAAACCCACTACCTAAATAAGGTTTGTTTTTTATAAATCTTCCTGCAATTCTTGGTTCAAAATAATCATACAAATCACCAATTGCACCATTTATTCGTACGCCAAATGAAAATTGTTTTTTTGTTGTTGCATTGATGCCAATATGCAAATCATTATCGGTATATAGGTTTGGTTTAGCTATATAACTAGCCATCGTTTTATCTAACTTCATTAAATAATTTATTCTTGCCCTAGCTCTAATGTTAAAAAAATTCAAATTACCTCTAGGTTTTAAAATTCGATAACTATAATAAGCACCATAAGTCATGCTATTATTTCTTCTTTGAAAACCCAAATCATTTTGATCGTATTTATCATTTCTAAAATCAAAACCTAAACCCAAACGATGTTTACCACTTATTTTATTTATATCCAACTTTCCTTCTAAACCAGTTTTAGTTCTGTCTTGTTCAAAAACGTTACTCATACCAATTCCACCACTAACATTATAGGTGTTTTGTTTATTATTTAAATCAAACAACAAGCCTGTTACATTGGCATCTCTAAAACTACCATTACGCATTACATTTGTATTTACTAAGGATACAGACGAATTTTTATTGAATTGTTGATCTAAAACTAAAACATTATAATTAGCAAATGGTTCGGTTACTGCTTCTCTTATTTCACCTGTTATATTATCTTTTATCGTAGCTTTTGTAGTTTCGGTAATGGCATTAAAAACACCAATACCTAGTCCTTTTTTAGTTCTACCAGAAACTTTTATAGCATTTAACATGTCTACTTTAGTAGGATTATCAGTAATTACCTCATTGGAATTTAAAGTAAGGTTATATCTACCAATAGGCGAAGATCCAATTCTACGTGAATAAAAGAAATTTCCTTTATTGAATAGTTCTGTTCCTTCGGTAAAAAAAGCTCTTTGATCGGAAAATTGTTGTTCAAATGGTCCTAAATTTAGAGTAAGATCATCAAAAGCAACTTGTCCAAAATCTGGAATTAATGTAGCATCTAAAGTAAAGTTTTCGGTTAAACCGTATTTAATATCCATACCAGCACTCCAATCCAATTCCGTTTTACCTGCAAAATCATTTAACGAACCAAAAATAAAAGGATTTATACTCAATCGCAATGGTGGTTTAATATTTTCTAGTCCTGTAATAATACCATCGTATTGTCCGATACTTCCTTTTTCTACAGATATGAAATTCCAAGTATATTGATTTCTCGTTTTACGATGTTGTCTATGAAAATTTAAACCCCAAGTTTGCACTTTATCATTAGAGAATCGCAAAGCAGAATACGGTATTTTCATTTCTACAACCCAACCATCATCCATCATTTTCACTTTACTATCCCAAACGGCATTCCAACTAAAATCTTCATTTCCATTACTTGATTTAGCATCGTTTTGATTTCCGGTACTCATTACAAAAAATTCAGTTTGATTAATACCATCATTTAATGGGTTTAATACAACTCCAAAAAAATCGGCATTACCAAAATTATCTCGTGTTTGAAATTCCATAGGTATATTTGCAACATTATCATCGTAAAGATATGCAGCAAAATAAATAGCTTCGTCATCATAAACAACACGAACTTCACTTTTAAGATTGTTAGGTTCTTTTAAACCATTTGTTGGTCTTAACATTACAAAATCTCCCGCTACATTAGCATTTTTCCAAGCTATGTCATCTAAAATACCATCAATTTTTGGTGCTTTTTCTACTCTTTTAATTTGTAATTCTTTATGAATAATTTCTTCTTGCGAAAAAATAGAGTTCGCAAAAAAAAGAAATACTATTAAAATTAATTTTTGCATAATAAAAATGATTTTAGTTAGATGTAATATTCAAAATTATACAATACAAGTGTTAGTGACTCCTAAAATAATGTTAAACATCTATTACATTTTTCATACGATTTAATATTTTAACAAAATAAACTTAAAATCATTCTATTTTATTTATTTTTGTACTTCATTAATTTATAAAAAAATAAAATGAACTTACACGAATATCAAGGTAAAGAAATATTACATAGTTTTGGGGTTAAAATTCAAAGAGGAATTGTAGCCGATAATTATAAGAAAGCAGTAGAAGCTGCCAAACAACTAGCTGTCGAAACTGGCACAGGTTGGTGGGTTGTAAAAGCACAAATTCATGCTGGTGGACGTGGAAAAGGTGGTGGCGTTAAACTTGCTAAAAGTTTAGCCGAAGTTGAAAGTATTTCAAAAGATATTTTAGGAATGATGTTAATTACGCCACAAACTTCAAAAGAAGGTAAAAAAGTAAATCAAGTATTAATTACGGAGGATGTTTATTATCCAGGAGATTCTGAGCCAGAAGAATACTATATATCTGTTTTATTAAATAGAGCAACTGGTCGTAATATGATTATGTATTCTACCGAAGGTGGTATGGATATTGAAGCTGTTGCCGAAGAAACACCACATTTAATTTTCACCGAAGAAGTAGATCCTTCTACAGGATTATTAGGATTTCAAGCACGTAAAATTGCTTTTAACTTAGGTTTATCTGGTAAGGCATTTAAAGAAATGACCAAATTTGTTAGTGCATTGTATACTGCCTATATAAAATCAGACTCATCTATGTTTGAAATAAACCCAGTTTTAAAAACAAGCGATGACCAAGTGATTGCTGTAGATGCTAAAGTAACTATTGATGATAATGCTTTATTTAGACATAAAAATTATGCAGCAATGCGTGATTTTAGAGAAGAAAACGCGATTGAAGTAGAAGCAAATGCAGTTGGTTTAAATTATGTAGATTTAGAAGGAAACGTTGGTTGTATGGTAAATGGCGCAGGACTCGCAATGGCAACGATGGATTTAATCAAGCAATCTGGCGGAGAACCAGCTAACTTTTTAGACGTTGGTGGTACTGCAGATGCAGAACGTGTGGAAGCTGGATTCAGAATAATCTTAAAAGACCCTGAAGTAAAAGCAATTTTAGTAAATATTTTTGGAGGAATTGTACGTTGTGATAGAGTTGCACAAGGTATTGTAGATGCTTATAAAAACATGGGTAATATAGAAGTGCCTATTATTGTTCGTTTACAAGGAACAAATGCTACCGAAGCTAAAGCACTTATCGAAAAAAGTGGTTTAGATGTGATTTCGGTAACCGAATTTCAAGAAGCAGCAGATAAAGTGAGAGAAGTTTTAGCTTAATAAAACTTAATTTACATATTAAAATCCGAGTTTTTAAACTCGGATTTTTTTGTTTGTAAACAAAATCAACTCCTGCCATTATTACCGATTTATTACAAACGGAATAATAATTGACTAAGCCTATATAGGTATGAATGACTTTTAGTACATTTGTCCGAAATTTATTAATTTAGAATTTAACACCTTTTTTAAAGGTAAATAAAATATAATGGAACAAAAGAAATTTGACCTCAATTCGTTTATTGGTATGTTATTACTTGCTGGTTTAGCGGCACTATTTGTATACCAAACCAAACCGTCCAAAGAAGAAATTGCAACCAAAAAAGCCACTGAATTACGCATAAAAGATTCTTTAGCTAAGGTGAAAAAAGCAATTGATTATCCTGTAAAAGAAACAATAGTAACTGATCCTGTTATTAATAATTTAGATAATTTATCGGTCGCAACAATAAACAACACCAAAGGCACCTTTGCTTATGCAGCAACTTTACCTTCGGCTAGAACCAACAAAACAACTATTAAAAATGAACTTCTAGAAATAGAAATTTCTAATAAAGGTGGTCAAATAACTTCTTTGAGATTAATAGATCAAAAAACCTATGATGCCAAAGATTTATATTTAGTAAAAAACAATAATACTTTCTTAAATTTAACGTTTCAAACCAAAGATGGTCGTATTATCAATACCAAAGACAGGTATTTTGAACCTAGCTTAACTACAAGTAATGGCAATCAAATACTTTCTATGAAGTTAAAAGTAGATACCAATAAATATTTAGAATACCAATATATATTAAAACCCAACAATTATATGTTAGATTTTAATATACAATCTGTTGGTTTAGCTTCTATTTTAAATACTTCAGAAAAAATAAATCTGAATTGGAATAAAAAAATATTTAGTACTGAAAAAAGTATGAAGTATGAAAATCAATATACGGATTTACATTATTTATTTAATGGCGATGAAGCTGATTATTTAAGCCCAATGAGTGATGAAGATGATGCTGTTGAAAAAAATGTAAACTGGATTGCTTTTCACCAACAATTCTTTACTTCTATTTTATTGAATGACAAACCTTTTAAAGAAGTGTCTTTCATCTCTAAAAACCTAGCACAAGATGAAGCAACAGATACCGTTTTCTTAAAACAATTTGACATTAATTTACCATTAACTGTACAAGGAAATGAAATTAACGAACAAATGCAATTGTTTTATGGACCAGCAGAGTATGAATTATTAAAATCGTTTGAAGGTAAACATTTAGATAAAATTTTACCTTTAGGTTGGGGAATATTCCGATGGATTAATGTGTTTTTTATCATTCCTTTATTTGGGTTTCTAACTAGTTTTATGGGCAATTATGGTTGGGCAATAGTAGTAATGACTATAATTGTAAAATTATTAATGTCGCCTTTATTATACAAATCCTTTTTGTCTAGTGCAAAAATGAAAGTATTAAAACCTGAAATCCAACAAATAAATGATCGCTTAAAAGGGAAAGAAAATGCTATGAAACGCCAACAAGAAACAATGGCAGTACAACGTAAAGCTGGCGTAAACCCAATGGCAGGATGTATTCCTGCATTGTTACAAATGCCTATATTCTTTGCTCTCTTTAGATTCTTTCCAGCTGCTTTTGAGTTACGACAAGAAAGTTTTTTATGGGTAGATGATTTATCCTCTTACGATGAAATAGCACGTTTGCCATTTACTATTCCGTTTTATGGATCACACGTTGCATTGTTCCCAATATTAGCATCTATCACCATGTTTTTCTATATGAAAATTACCCAAGGGCAACAAAGTGCTATGCAACAACCAGCGCAAGAAGGTATGCCTGATATGCAAAATATGATGAAAATCATGTTATACGTCTCGCCATTTATGATGTTATTTTTCTTCAACCAATACGGTAGTGGATTGAGTATTTACTACTTCATATCGCAATTAATTTCTATTGGAATTATGCTAGTTATTAAAAACTATATTATCGATGAAAAGAAAATATTATCGCAAATAGAAGTGAATAAACAAAAAGCACCTAAGAAAAAATCGGCTTTCCGAAAACGTTTAGACGATGCTATGAAACAAGCGCAAGTACAACAAGAATTAAAGAAAAAAGGGAATAAGAAGTAATACCTGAAAACCATACTATAAAAATCGTCTAAAATTTAATTTTTAGACGATTTTTTATTTTTAATAAACTAGGTAAAATAGTATATCTTTACCGATTCATATTTTAAATATCATAAATAAAATAGCATGCAATTATCCGAACAAGAAATCATCCGTAGAGAGTCTCTTCAAAAATTACGTGATTTAGGTATCAATCCATATCCAGCAGCCGCATTTAAAACTACTGCTTCTGTCAAACAGATTGTAACAAATTTTGCAAAATTTGAAGGTAAGGAAGTTGTGCTTGCAGGTAGAATGATGAGCCGTAGAATTATGGGAAAAGCTTCTTTTGCCGAGCTTAAAGATGGTTCGGGTAGAATGCAAATTTATATAAATAGAGATGAAATTTGCCCTACGGATGATAAAGTATTATACAACGATGTTTTTAAAAAATTATTAGATATTGGTGATATTATTGGGGTAAAAGGCGAAGTTTTTAAAACCAAAGTAGGCGAAGTTTCGATAAGAGTAACCGAACTTACCTTATTATCTAAAGCGTTAAAACCATTACCTGTTGTTAAAACAGATGCCGATGGTAAGGTGCACGATGCTTTAACCGATCCAGAATTAAGATATAGGCAACGCTATGTAGATTTAATTGTAAATGACCATGTAAAAGAAACTTTTATTAAGCGTACAAAAATCACGAATGCCATTCGTCAATTTTTTAACGAACGTGATTATTTAGAGGTTGAAACGCCTATTTTACAACCAATACCTGGTGGCGCTGCTGCAAGTCCGTTTATTACACATCACAATGCATTGGGTATTCCGTTGTATTTACGAATTGCGAATGAATTGTATTTAAAACGTTTAATTGTTGGTGGTTTTGATGCCGTTTATGAATTTTCGAAAGATTTTCGTAATGAAGGTATGGATAAAACCCATAATCCAGAATTTACGGTGATGGAATTGTATGTTGCCTACAAAGATTACCATTGGATGATGGATATGACCGAGCAATTATTAGAAAAAGTTGCCATAGAATCTAACAATAATACTACGGTTACTTTTAAGGAACATCAAATTAATTTTAAAGCACCTTATGCTCGTGTTCCTATTTTAGAAGCAATAAAAAAACATACTGGTTTTGATCTTAACGGAATGAATCAAAAAGAATTAATTGCCGTTTGTCAACAATTACATATTGAAGCAAATGAAACCATGGGCGTTGGAAAATTAATAGATGCAATATTTGGAGAAAAATGTGAACACCATTACATTCAACCAACTTTTATTACCGATTACCCAAAAGAAATGAGTCCTTTATGTAAAGAACATCGTGATGATGCCAGACTAACCGAACGTTTTGAATTAATGGTTGCTGGTAAAGAACTGGCAAATGCTTATACTGAATTGAATGATCCAATTGATCAAAGAGAACGTTTTGAAGAGCAATTAGAATTATCGAAAAAAGGCGATGATGAAGCCATGTTTATTGATCAAGATTTTATACGTGCTTTAGAGTATGGAATGCCACCAACCAGTGGCATTGGTATTGGCATTGATCGTTTGGTTATGTTTATGACCAATAATGATTCTATTCAAGAAGTGCTATTTTTTCCACAAATGCGACCTGAGAAAAAGCAAATTGCCATGACGGAAGAAGAAAAAGTAGTTTTTGAATTATTGAAAAAAAATGCTCCTTTATTATTGATAGACTTAAAAGTGCAATCTAATTTAAGTAACAAAAAATGGGATAAAACTATAAAAGGCTTAACCAAAAATAAATTAGCCAAAGTGGAAAAGTTAGAAGCTGGCTTAATTGTTTCTATTTTAGAATAGCGCATGTTTATATTGCAATAAAAAAACAAGATAGAACAGCGTGTTTTATCAAAAATAATATATCTGCCAAGTGCATATTGGCAAACTAAATTTAACAACTAATACAAATGCATTTACCTCTACTTCAAGATATTATAATACTCCTAGGCTTTTCAGTAATTGTAGTGTTTTTTTTACAACGCCTTAAAATACCTTCCATTTTAGGTTTTTTAGTAACTGGTTTACTAATTGGACCTTTTGGTATTGGGCTAATTGCCTCAGTTCATGAAATTGAAATTATTGCAGAAATAGGTGTTATCTTATTACTTTTTGTAATTGGGATGGAACTTTCCTTAAAGCAATTAGTAACCATGCGTAAAACCGTGCTTATTGGTGGTTTTATTCAGGTAGGTGTTTCTGTTTTATTAGCATCTGTAATTTATCATTTTTTAGATTTTTCATGGGTAGAGTCCGTTTTTGTCGGATTTTTATTTTCACTATCTAGTACTGCAATTGTTCTAAAAATATTACAAGATAGAAATGAAATATCAGAACCACATGGCAGAAATGCACTTGGAATTTTAATATTTCAAGATATTATTGTTGTACCAATGATGCTTTTTACGCCAATAATGGCTGGACAAGAAGGTGATTTTGGAATGGAAATAGTAGCCTTATTATTTAAATCTGTCTTAGTTATAATTTTTACCTATGTAAGTGCTCGTTATATTGTGCCATGGTTTTTACTACGAGTTGCAAGAACAAAAAGTAAAGAATTGTTTTTATTATCAACTATAAGTATTTGCTTCACCGTAACTTTTTTAACTGCCGAAGCTGGGTTATCATTAGCATTAGGTGCTTTTATTGCTGGACTAATTATTTCAGAATCTGAATACAGTCATCAAGCAACAGGTACCATTATACCATTTAAAGTATTGTTTACTAGTATCTTTTTTATCTCTATTGGAATGATGCTAGACCTTAATTTTTTCTTTGATAATATTGTGATCATTTTATTATTAGTGGTTTTTGTTTTTATCACAAAAGCACTCATAGCATCCTTAGCAGTTGCGGTTTTAAAATATCCACCACGTACTGTAATTTTAACAGGCTTGGCATTGTTTCAAATTGGCGAATTTTCTTTTATTCTCTCTAAAGTAGGTTTAAAAGATGGTTTACTATCTGCTGAAACCAATCAATATTTCCTTTCGGTGTCTATTGTTACCATGTTTTTAACTCCTTTTGTAATACAACATGCAGGAAAAATAGCAGATAAATTATTAATGCTATTTTCAAATAAAAAAGCAAAACACAATGCGACAAAAACGATTACAGATACTACAGACATAAGTAAATTAAAAAACCATTTGGTTATTATTGGTTATGGTGTGAATGGTATAAATTTGGCTAGAGTGGCAGAATATGCCAAAATTCCATATGTGATTATTGAATTTGATATTGACATTGTAAAAAAAGAAAAGAAAAAAGGGAGAAATATTATTTTTGGTGATGCAACAGACGCGCATACCTTACAAATGGCATGTGTTGAAAATGCAAGAATTATTGTTGTAGCAGTATCAAATTCTAATACAACAAAGCAAATTATTTCATGTGTTAGAGTTATATCAAAATCTGTTCATTTAATTATTAGAACACGACATAATGATAAAATTGACGAATATATTGAACTAGGAACGGATGATGTAGTGTCCGAAAAATTTGAAACATCTATTGAAATATTTTCAAGAGTTTTACACAATTATCTAATACCAATTAATCGATTAGAAAACCTCATTCAAACTATTAGAGCCGATAATTATAAATCGCTTCAAAGTGAAAAAAAGATAGCTTCACCTGTTGGCATAAATCAATTGCCCGATTTTAATATAGTTAGTGTGCAACTTTTAGCAGATAGTGGAAAAATAGTAGGAAAATCTATTATTGAAGCAAATGTTAGAAAAGAGTTTGGTATTAGTATTTTAGCAATATTAAGAAATGAAAAAATGATAAATACAATAAAACCAAATGAAAAATTGGTGCAAAATGATATTGTTTATATTAGTGGAGACCAAGAGCATATTGAGCAGTTTTATAATGCGGTAACATAATTATAGGATAATGGTTTACCTAATTTATTGCCTGAATGTTTAAAAGTAGGCTTGTTTTTTCCGCCAGACCAATCCATTGAATAGCGTTAATTTGACTATTTTGAAGATTACAGACTAACAAAAAACAATAGTTTTTTTTAAAATTTTCTAAAATCTGCGTTTTTTCTCAAAAAAGGGCTTTTTTTGTGAACATGCATTTTTTACCTCATTTTACGTGTAACTAATTTATTTTCAAATATTTACATCGTAAAAAAAAAAAAAAAAAAAAAAAACGACAAAAAAAACTACCTACTTGTAGGTATTTTTTTGCATACCTTTTTGTCTTATCTTAGCCAAGTAAATAAAAAATGAATTAGTAACAATATAAAAGGGCATCCCATATTCGAATTAGAGCTCAATTAAGGATGCCCTGCCAAACCAAAGTTTAACACGACAAATATACATTTTTTAAAGATTATTTATGTTTTGTTGGCTTTGGTTTTAATGAAGATGTGTGTTTATTAAAAGCACATACCTATGTTAGACAATTAAAACAAAGTAAAACGTTTAAAAAAGGAATAAACCTCCAAATTCGGAAAATGTGTAAGTTGAAACCAAAATAAAAGAAAAAGTAAACCGAGAGATGTAATAAGCACATCTTAGCTTGACAGAAAATCGAAAGAGTATGTTAAATGAATTTAACCAAAGAAGGTGAAAAATAAAATACTTTCTTTAAAAAAAATGAGAAATTCAAATTTGGTGATTTTTTCAAGTGTATTTATGTTATTATTTTCTTGTTCTCAATATGAGATAAGAAATAGAACTTTTGATTATGCTCTATATAACGCATTCAATGAAGGAGGAATTAAACTATTTGTAGATGATAGTAATTCAGAAAAGTCTTTAGAAAGTACTAAAAATTTATTATCTAAAATCAATGAGCATTATGGAACAGACTTACAAATTCCAGATAATTTTATTCAATCATTCTTAGATAAGGATAAAGAAACTATCTTAGAAATTTCTTTAGAAAATGGTTGGCTTAATCAAAATGATATTAATTTAAATAATGAGTTTATTGAAAATATCAACTCTATAGGATTTGATTCTGCTATTAATCTTTTTAAGAATAAAACTCTGTCTTTAAATCTATCAGAAGAAGAATTTTCTAAAAAAAATGCTTTTGTAAATATAATGGAAATAACACATAACGAAAACCCAAATTTATTTGAAACAAATTCTCTTGACAATGGTGGATGGCCTTGCTTTTGGGCAGTGGCTTGGTTTATAATTGCACTAATAGGTATGTTTTCTTGCATAACATGGATATTATGTGGTTTCGCTGCGTATGCTTTAATGGAAGCTTCTGATGAACTTGTAGAACAATGTAACTAATAAAAATAATTAATCATGATAAAACTTTCAAAAAAGGTAACTTTTTTTTTACTATTAGCAATGACAATAGCATTTCCTCTTACATTAAGAAATGTAAATTGGGAAAACGTAAGTGAAAACATCCATAAAGAACTTGGAGTTCCATCGATGTCTTTATCATTATTTATGTATTTTTTTATATATTACATTAAAATAATTAAAGAAGAGAATATGTCAAAAAATTCTAATGATTCAAAATAGTGTAACATAATAAGGTATATAAAAAATAGAAGTTAAGAACTAAACTAAATGATTAGTCATGGAAAACTCACACTTTTATTTTTAATACCTTTAATTATTAGTCTTGTTTTTCTGTAATTATATCAATTTATTATTTAGTGATATTTTAAAAGCATAGCATGACAAAAAACAAACGTAATAAGGGTGAATTAGAAAATTTAAATTTTTCAGTATTTAAACTCTTATTACGTTTATTCATACCGATAATTTTTATTTAAAAATATGGGCTTGAATTCAAGAATCCGCATCAAAAACACCCAAGTGCAAGCTTTTAATAATACCATCGGCAAGGCCAATTTTTGGTACGTGTACTTTTCGTGCGCCAGACCATTTCATGGCAGATAAATAGATTTTGGTTGCTGGTATGATTACATCCGATCTATCGGGATTTAATTTTAACTCAGAAATACGCTCTTCGTAAGTCATTTCTTTTAAGAACTTATAATGTGTATTTAAGTAAATATAGGATAATGGTTTACCTAATTTATTGCCTGAATGTTTAAAAATATGATTGATATTTCCACCAGAACCAATCAATTCAATAGCAC
>CAZOQL010000042.1:0-18000 GCA_964582005.1 uncultured Flavobacteriaceae bacterium
ATTTAGGTGATTTCAATAGTGGTTCTCACGAACTATTTTTACAATACGATGTTAATCTATCTCGTAAAAACTTAAAATCTCCAAGATTCTTTTAAACTTAATAACCTTTTGAAAATGAAAATAAATACGCTAATTATTGTTTTTTTTCTAATTTCCATATTTGGATTTAGTCAAACGACACCAGGTGAATATAAAGTTAAAAATTTAGATTCTAACACTAAATTTTCTGATTTTGGTACAACTTTTTTTGGAAGTGATAAAATTATTTTTTCTTCTTCTAGAGGCGCTGGTTTATTAAAGGTAAAATGGAAAAAAAACAACCAACCTTTTTTAGATTTATATGAAGGTGCTATTAATAGTGATGGAAATGTATCTAATGTAGTAAAATTCTCATCAAAATTAAACACTAGATTTCATGAAGCTTCGGTGTCATTCACGCCAGATCAAAAAATGGTTTATTTTACTAGAAATAATTATTTTGATAATAAATTAGGTAAAGATAAGAGTGAAATGACAAACATTGCATTGTATAGTGCAAAAGTTTCACCAGATGGGAGTTGGACAGATGTAGAGTCCATGCCTTTTAATAATGTAAATTATTCCGTTGGTTCACCATCGGTAAGTATGGATGGAAGTAAATTATACTTTGCTTCAGATATGCCAGGAACTTTAGGATTAACCGATATTTATGTAGTTGATATCCTTGATGATGGGAAATATGGAGTTCCAAAAAATTTAGGTTCCAAAATTAACACCTCAGGTAGTGAAAACTTCCCATTTATTGATAAAGACAACATATTATACTTCTCATCGGATAGTAAGGAAGATGGTTTAGGTGGTTTAGATGTGTATGCAGCTAAAATTTACGATGCCTCTATTTCAGATGCATTACATTTAGGAAGTCCTGTTAATAGCCCATTAGATGATTTTTCTTACATTCTAAAAAATGATATTAATGAAGGTTATTTTTCATCTAATAGAGAAGGCGGAAAGGGAGATGATGATATATATCACTTTAAAGCATCGCCACCGCTTAAAATAGAGTGTAATCAAATTGCAAATGGAATTGTAAAAGATAAAAAAACAGGAACTGTTATAGCTAAAGCAATTGTAGTCCTTTTTGATGATAAGGGTACAGAAATTGACAGTGCTATAACTGCAAAAGATGGGACGTTTACATTTACCATAGCTTGTGATGAAAAATACAAAGTAGTAGCTAGTATAGTTAAATACGAAAGCGATGAAGCAACTTTTAAAACAGAAGAAAACCCTGACGTAGTAACAAAATTAGCATTAAACTTAGAACCAATAATTATCCCAGAAGTAGTTGTTATTAAAGAGAAAGTGATTGTAAATATTAACCCTATTTATTTTAATTTTGATAAATCTAATATTAGGCCTGATGCGGCTATAGAATTGGATAAAGTAGTTGCGATAATGCAAAAATATCCAGACTTAATTATTGAAGGTGGATCGCATACGGATAGTAGAGGTCCAGATTCTTATAACGTAATTTTATCTAGTAGAAGGGCAAAATCAACAATAAGTTACATTATTTCAAAAGGAATAAATGCAAGTAGGATTACTGCAAAAGGCTATGGAGAAACACAATTAATTAATCATTGTGTAAATGGAGTAGTTTGTTCTGAAGAAGATCATCAAGTAAATCGTAGAACAGAATTCGTAGTTTTTAATCCAGATGTATTAGGATATAAATAAATAAAATAATAATAATATTTAAAACCATTCAAACTTATAGATTGTATAATTTGAATGGTTTTTTAGTTAAAACAGAATAAAATGAATAAATTTTTCTTACAAACGATAGCTTTGTTTTTTATTTTTTATGGATTTTCACAACGTAACCCTGGAGAATATAACATTAATATATTAGAATTAAATTCTAAAAAATCAGATTTTGGAGTTGCATTTTATGGAGAAAACAAAATAATATTTTCTTCTTCTAGAGATCGGTCTGGTAAAAAATGGGAAGGAAACAACCAATCTTTTTTAGATTTATACGAATGCGAAGTATATCAAAATGGGAAAACTGGTGCAATAAAAAAAATATTTAGTAATGTAAATACGCCATTTCATGAATCTTCCGTTTCTTTTTCTCCAGATAATAAAACTGCTTATTTTACTAGAAATAATTCTAATGACGGAGAGTTTTTAGAAGAATTAGATTCTACTACAGTTAAAAAAATATTAAATAGATCTAGAAGAAAACGTGTTAAAAAAACTAAAAAGAAAAAAATATTAAACCTTGTAATTTATAAAGCGGATATTTTAGAAGGAAAGTGGATTAATATAGCGCCACTTCCTTTTAATAATAAAAATTATTCCGTTGGACATCCGGCTGTAAATAAAAATGGAACAAAGTTATATTTCACTTCGGACATGTCTGGTTTTGGAATGTCAGATATTTTTGTTGTAGATATTTTACCTGATGGAACTTATAGCGAGCCTCAAAATCTAGGTAAAAAAGTGAATACTTTAGGGAGTGAATTATTTCCTTTTATAGACGATAACAATATTTTATACTATGCATCCAATTACAATAATAAAGGATTAGGAGGTTTAGATGTTTATGCAGTTAAAATAAATGAGGATAATAGTATTTCAGAACAAATACATTTGCCAGAGCCTATAAATACTGAATTTGATGATTTTAGTTTTATTATTGACAACGCCACAAATAAGGGCTACTTTTCTTCAAATCGTGAAAAAGGAGGTGTAGGAGATGACGATATTTATCACTTTAACGCCATAACACCTTTAAGTTTTGAATGTGAACAACAAATTTCAGGTGTTATCAAAGATGCTAAAACTTCTAAAATAGTAACAAATACAATAGTTACTATTACAAGTGACAATGCTAAAACACAAATAATAACCTCTGATTTTGAAGGTAGGTTTAAGATTTCTTTAGCTTGCGATACAGAGTTTAAATTTCATGCCACAAAAGACACTTACGAAAGTGTAATTAAAGTACTAAAAACAAGTGGTGATTACAAAAAGAAAGGAAAAATCGAATTGCGATTACAGCCAATTAATTGTAATCAAAATTTTGATGGAATAGTTTATAGTACCAAAGAACAAACCTCTATAAGTGGTGCTTTAATTACCGTTTATAATATAAGTGGTAAGAAAATTGCTAATACCAAAACAGATGCAAGAGGTAGGTTTGATGTTACACTTAAATGTAATTCAAAGTATAAAATTACTGCAACAAAAAATGAGTTCGAAAAAGAGGATAAATTAGTTTCATCGACTAAAATTGATGGTGATATACACAAAGTAGAGTTAAATTTAAAACCAATATTATGTAATAAAATGTTATCTGGTTTTATTTATCAAGAAGAAGGAAATCTTCCGCTAGCAGATGCAATAGTAACTGTTGAGAATGAAAACGGCGTAGTGATTGCAACCACAAATTCTAAGCAAGATGGCGCTTATGGAATTATGTTAGAATGTAAGCAAAAATATAAAATTATTGCACGCAAAGATACGTTTGAAAAAGAAAGGATATCTTTTAGTATGAAAAAATCAGATGTTGCTTTTGATTTTACTTTAAAAACAGAAATTGTGGAAATTGTTAAAGTTAGAGATAAAATTATAGTAAATATTAACCCAATTTTCTTTGATTTGGATAGGGCAAATATTACAAGAATAGCAGCGCTTGAGTTAGATAAAGTTGTTGTTATAATGAAAAAATATCCCAACTTAAAAATTGAAGCAGGTTCACATACCGATTCTAGAGGACCAAAAGGATATAATGAAAAATTATCTTTAAGAAGAGCAAGATCCACAGTAAGTTATATTGTAAAACAAGGCATTGATGCTGCAAGAATTACCGCTAAAGGGTTTGGAGAGTCGCAACCAACCAACCGTTGTGTAGATGGTGTAAAGTGTGATAATGATGAATACCAACAAAATCGTAGAACAGAATTTGAAATTCTCAATCCTGAAATATTAAATTTGGATAATTAAATGAATATAATTTCAATACATTAATAAAAAATCCCAAAACAATAATTGTTTTGGGGTTTTTTATTTTTTCGTAAATACGTCTGTTATTTAAAATAAATTACCTTGTTTGTTTTCTTTGATTCTCCCTAAATGTTTATAAGCAAGTTGGGTAACCTCTCTACCTCTAGGTGTACGCATTATAAAGCCTTGTTGTATTAAAAAAGGTTCGTAAACCTCTTCAATAGTTTCCGAATTTTCACTTACGGCAGTTGCTAATGTAGTTAACCCAACAGGACCACCTTTAAACTTATCAATGATGGTTAATAATATTTTATTATCCATTTCATCTAAACCATGCGCATCAACTTGTAGTGCTTCTAAAGCTATTTCGGCTATTTTAATATCTATATTGCTATCGTTTTTTATTTGTGCAAAATCACGAACTCTACGTAGCAAAGCATTAGCAATTCTGGGTGTTCCTCTACTACGACCAGCTATTTCTATAGCAGCTTCCATAGAAATGGGAACTTGTAAAATACCAGCACTACGCTGTACAATAGTAGTTAGAATTTCGGTATTATAATATTGTAATCTACTACTAATCCCAAAACGAGCTCGCATTGGTGCGGTTAATAAACCGCTTCTTGTCGTTGCGCCAATTAAAGTAAAAGGTTCTAAATTTATTTGAACGGTTCGGGCATTAGGACCCGATTCAATCATTATATCTATTTTGTAATCTTCCATTGCCGAATATAAATATTCTTCCACAATAGGGCTTAAACGATGAATTTCATCAATAAATAATACGTCACGTTCTCCTAAATTAGTTAACAAACCAGCTAAATCACCAGGTTTATCTAAAACAGGACCAGAAGTGATTTTTATATTTGCTTGCAACTCATTGGCAAGTATATGTGCAAGTGTAGTTTTACCAAGTCCTGGCGGACCGTGAAACAATGTATGGTCTAAAGCTTCTTCCCGTTGATTGGCAGCTTCCACAAATATTTTTAAATTGTCTAATATTTGATCTTGTCCTGTAAAATCATCAAAACGTAATGGTCTTAATTTTTTTTCATAATCTAAATCACCATCATTTAAATTTTCATTGGAAGCGTCTAAATTTTCATTCATAAACACAAATTTACATAAAGTATTAAGATTTGAAAAATTTAAATACGAATCTTATATTTCATAATATAAGCATATAAAAAATTAGCTCTAATTTTTTTAAGCGCTCTTTCGGCTTCTAATCTTGTTTTATAATTACCAACTCTAATTTTCCAATCGGGTGTGTCAAAATCTATATACGTTGGTGTATTTGGGTGTAATTTCGCAAATTTAGAACGGATGTTTCTTACACCAGTTTCGCTACCATAAAACAATTGAATTCGATAACCATTTTGATTTTTTATTTGCGCATTATAGCTAATTTTTTTTTCAATAAGTGTCTTTATTTCGTCAGAACTATCTATAGTAATAATGCCTTCTTGTATTTGCGAATACGAGTATATACTTGTATTTATAAAAAATAGTGTAAATAATAATTTTAATAAAGTGTGATACATAGAGTAAGTATTATTTTTTGCAAAGGTAATTTATTGTAATTTAAATAGGTGACAAATTTTATTATTTAGAATGATTATAAATTATTATTTAACTTTATTTTAAGAATTAAATTTTAATAGATAAATAGTACTTTTGCTGAATTAGTTAAAAGTAATAAGTTATTGTTACTTTTTTATATTATTGAAAATATTGTGCCAAAAGCATTAGAAATTTATAAAATATGAACATTGTGAATCAACACAGTCCAATCCAAGTCCTTACAAAGTTAGCAGTTGTCTTTTTATTTGTTTTTTCGGTTAGTTTATTTGCCCAAGAAGGCGATGCTACTAATGGAAAAAAACTATTTAAAGCCAATTGTGCTGCTTGTCATAAATTAAAAGGAAAATCAATAGGTCCTGAGCTACGAGGTATTAGTGAAAAAAGAGAAAAAGAATGGTTACATGCGTGGATTAAAGACAATAATGCATTACGTAAAAGTGGAGATAAATTGGCTATTCAGGTTTATGAAGAGTATAATAAGTTACCAATGACTGCTTATCCACAATTTACGGAACAAGATATTGATGATATTTTAGCCTATACTGATGATAAACCCGTTAAAAAAGAAGAAAAAACAACAGCTGTTGCAGCTAAGGTCGATCCAAGGGTTGCGCAAGGAAAAAAAATATTTAAAGCCAATTGTGCTTCTTGTCATAAAATGAAAGGGAAATTAATAGGTCCTGAGTTACAAGGTATTGGTGAAAAAAGAGAAAGAGAATGGCTGCATGCTTGGATTAAAGATAATAATTCATTACGTAAAAGTGGTGATGCATTAGCAAAACAAGTTTACGAAGAGTATAATAAATTGCCAATGGCAGCATTTCCTCAATTATCTACCGAAGAGATTGATGCTATGTTGATTTATTTTGAAGTTGGTGATGTAAGGAAAGTAGTTGATGGAGTTGAAAATATTGTAGAAGAAGATACAGAAGAAAGTTCAGGCGCTTGGATGAATTGGATTGTGTTACTTATAATTATAGCCTTATTAGTGAGAGCATTTTTAAGTAAATCAACTTTTTTAAAAATAATTGCACTTATATTTATTTTATTATCAGGAACATACGTATTATATGATTCGTTAATGGCAATTGGCGTAGATCAAGGGTATCAACCAATTCAACCAATTATGTTTTCTCATAAGATTCATGCAGGCGATAATAAAATAGATTGTCAATATTGTCACTCTTCGGCAAAACATAGTAAAACTTCTGGAATACCTACTGTAAACGTTTGTATGAATTGTCATAAAAGTATCTCCGAAGTAGCTGATGATACCAAAGTTGGTGCTGTTGGTAAAAAAGAATTGGACTTAGAAATTCAAAAAATCTACCATGCGGTTGGCTGGGATTCTGAAAACATGAAATATATAGAAAATTACAAACAAATACCTATTGAATGGATACGTGTTCATAATTTACCAGATTTTGCATACTATAACCATTCACAACATGTAAATGTTGCTGGCTTAGATTGCCAAAAGTGTCACGGACCAGTAGAAGAAATGGATGAAATGCGTCAGCATTCACCATTAACAATGCGTTGGTGTTTAGATTGTCATAATACTACAGATATAGATAAGGATAACAAGTATTATGATAAAATACATAAAGATCTCGCAGAAAAATATGGTGTAGAAAGCATTACAGTTGGTGAAATGGGTGGTAGAGAATGTGGTAAGTGTCACTATTAATTAAGAAACAAAATAAGCGTTTAAAATATTTTTGATTAACGAATTAATCGTAAATCAAACAAAATCGAAAATCAAGATATGGCATCAAACAAAAAATATTGGACAAGCCCTTTAGAGCTAAAAAATAGTTCAATTGTTGAAAAGCTAAGTAAAACGGAATTTGTAAACGAAATTCCTACAGATGAATTTTTAGGAAATAAAGAAACCTTAGAATCTTCGTCAACTTCTCGTAGAGATTTCTTAAAATACGTTGGTTTTACAACCGCAGCAGCTTCTTTAGCAGCTTGTGAAGGTCCAGTTATAAAGACGATACCTTATGTTATTAAACCAAATGATATAATTCCTGGTGTTGCAGATTATTATGCAACAACTATAGCTGATGGATTTGATTTTGCAAACGTATTGGTTAAAGTTCGTGATGGAAGACCAATTAAAATAAACCCAAATAAAGAAGCTACCTCAAATAACGGTACAAATGCTAGAGTACAATCCTCCGTATTATCCTTATATGATAATAATCGTTTAAAGAGTGCTTTAAACAATAATAAAGCTATTGATTACACTTCTTTTGATAAAGAAATTATTTCTAAATTAAATCAAGCTAAAGAAAGTGAACAAAAAATAGTTTTCTTAACAGGAACAATGGCTAGCCCATCAACCGACAAATTGTTAGCAGAGTTTAAAGAAAATTATCCAACAACAGAACATATTGTGTATGATGCAGTTTCTGAGAGCGCAGCATTAGACGCTTTTGAAACTATGTATGGCACTAGAACATTACCAAATTATGATTTTGCTAAAGCAGATGTAATTGTTTCTGTTGGTGCAGATTTTTTAGGAGATTGGCAAGGTGGCGGTTACGAAAGTAGTTATGTAGTTAATAAAGTACCTACCGATGGTAAAATGTTAAAACATATACAGTTTGAAACCAATATGTCGTTAACAGGTGCAAATGCAGATAACCGTTTTGCCTTAAAACCATCCGAACAAAAATTTGCCTTAATTAATTTATACAATGCGATAACAGGTAATAATCTTTCATCTAAAGCAACGCCACATGATGTTGCCATTAAAAAAGCAGCTTCGCAATTAAAAAGTGCTAACGGAAGAGCCGTAGTTGTAACAGGTATTCAAGACGTAAATGCGCAGTTAATAGCTTTGGCTATTAATAATGCATTACAAAGTCAAGTAATGGATGTTGTAAATACTAAAAACACACGTAAAGGTAACGATACTAAAGTTGCGCAACTTATTACAGATATGAAATCGGGTAAGGTAGGTGCTTTAATTATAAATCAAGCAAACCCACTATATACTTTAGCAGATGTTAAAGGTTTTGTTGAAGGAATGAAAAAAGTAAAATTAACAGTTACTTTTTCGATGACACCAAACGAAACAACTAAAGGTACTCAATTTATAAATGCAACACCTCACATGTTAGAATCTTGGGGAGATGTTTCTATACAAAAAGGACAAGTTAGTTTAATACAACCTACCATAAGTAAATTATTTGATACACGTCAATTTCAAGAAGCTTTGTTAGCTTGGAATGGCAACACGACATCATATTATAATTATTTAAAAGATTCTAGCACTACAATGTTAAATGGTAAATCTTGGAACAAAGCTTTACATAACGGAACCTATAGTGTTGCTATAGCAGAAACTAAAAATACTATAAATAGTATTGATTTAAGTGTAGTTGCTTCCGCTTTAGCGAAAACAAAAACCAATAAATTAGAATTAGCACTATATACCAAAGTTGGTTTAGGTGACGGGCAACAAGCAAACAACCCCTGGTTACAAGAATTGCCAGATCCAATAACAAGAACCTCTTGGGATAATTACTTATTAGTTTCTCGTGCAGATGCAGAAGCAATGAGTTTGAAAAATTGGACGGTAGATAATGGTGCGATGAATGGTGATTTAGTAGATGTAACTGTTAAAGGTATTACCATTAAAAATGTACCAGTATATATTCAACCAGGTCAAGCAAAAGGTTCTGTTGCATTAGCTTTCGGTTATGGAAGAACCGAAGGAATGCAAGAAGAAATGATGACAGGTGTTAATGCATACCCTTTAACAGATAAAGTTGGTAGTAATGTAAATATTACAAAAGTAGTTGGAGAACACATGTTTGCTTGTGTACAGTTGCAACACACAATGATGGGAAGAGATGAAATAACCAATGAAACCTCTTTATATGATTTTATTAATAAAGAGAAACAAGAGTATAATCCTTCACCAAAATTTTCTCTAGATCATCAGGAAGTATCTTCAGAAGAAGCCGATTTATGGTCAAATTTTGATGATACAATTGGTACACATTTTAATTTATCTATTGATTTAGCAACCTGTACAGGATGTGCTTCGTGTGTTATAGCTTGTCATGCCGAAAATAATGTGCCAGTAGTTGGTAAACGAGAAATAAGACTAAGTAGAGATATGCACTGGTTGCGTATTGATCGTTACTATACTTCGGATATGACCAAAGAAAAAGGAAAAGAAGAAGGGATTTATGGCTCGGGTGATTATTTTGAAGCACAAACACATCCAGAAGATAATCCAGAAGTTTCTTTTCAACCAGTAATGTGTCAACATTGTGCGCACGCACCTTGTGAAACAGTTTGTCCAGTAGCAGCAACATCTCATGGTCGTCAAGGTCAAAATCACATGGCATATAACCGTTGTGTAGGTACTAGGTATTGTGCAAATAACTGTCCGTATAGAGTACGTAGATTTAACTGGTTCCAATATGCTCAAAATAGTGAGTTTAACTTTAATATGAATAATGACTTAGGTCGTATGGTATTAAATCCAGATGTAGTTGTTCGTTCAAGAGGAGTGATGGAAAAATGCTCTCTATGTATTCAAATGACACAAGCAACTATATTAGAAGCTAAAAAAGAAGGAAGACCAGTAGATACAGGAGAGTTTGAAACCGCATGTACAAATGCATGTAGTACTGGTGCAATGAGTTTTGGAGATGTAAATAACCCAGATGAAAAAGTTGCAAAATTACAAGAGGATAATCGTACATTTAGATTATTAGAGTTTGTTGGTACAAAACCTAATGTTATGTATCAAATAAAAGTTAGAAATTCGTAAGTTGAGGCTTACGCAAAATAATTAATAAAATAAATAAGGATTTGTTTTACAAATCGTAAATCTTAAAAATAATAAATATGTCTCATTACGAATCACCTTTAAGAGAAACTTTAATCTTAGGAGATAAAAGTTATAAAGATATTTCGGACGATATTGCTGCACCTATTGAAGGAAAAGCAAACAAATTATGGTGGACTGTTTTTATAATTGCTTTAGTTACATTCTTATGGGGACTTGGCGCAATTATTTATACCATCGGTACAGGAATTGGAGTTTGGGGTTTAAATAATAAAATAAACTGGGCTTGGGATATCACCAATTTTGTTTGGTGGGTTGGTATCGGTCATGCAGGTACATTAATATCTGCAGTATTATTATTATTCCGTCAAAAATGGCGTATGGGTATTAATAGGTCTGCCGAAGCAATGACGATATTTGCCGTAGTACAAGCAGGACTTTTTCCACTTATACATATGGGTCGTGTTTGGGATGCCTTTTGGGTATTACCAATACCAAATCAATTAGGATCTCTATGGACTAATTTTAATTCACCATTATTATGGGATGTATTTGCAATATCTACCTATTTATCGGTTTCCTTAGTGTTTTGGTGGACAGGTTTATTACCAGATTTTGCAATGATTAGAGATAGGGCAACCAAACCTTTTCAAAAGAAAATATATGCTTTATTAAGTTTTGGCTGGAGTGGTAAAGCTAAAGATTGGCAACGTTTTGAAGAAGTTTCTTTAATATTAGCTGGTTTAGCAACACCATTAGTACTATCCGTACATACTATTGTATCGTTTGATTTTGCTACTTCGGTAATTCCTGGTTGGCACTCAACAATATATCCGCCTTATTTTGTTGCAGGAGCTGTATTCTCTGGTTTTGCAATGGTACAAACCTTACTTATTGTAATGCGTAAAGTTTCCAATTTAGAGGCTTATATTACAAGAGATCATATTGAAAATATGAATAAAGTTATTTTAGTAACTGGTGGTATTGTTGCTGCTGCTTATTTAGCTGAATTTTGGGTAGCTTGGTATTCAGGGAGTTCATACGAAGATTTTACTTATTTATCCATTGGTGGAGCAACAGGTCCATATTGGTGGGCATTTTGGGCATTGATATTATGTAACTCTGTATTCCCACAATTATTATGGGTGAAACGATTTAGAAGAAGTTATACATTTTCTTTTATAATGGCAATCATTATCAATATTGGAATGTGGTTTGAACGTTTTAATATTATTGTAATAAACTTAAGTAGAGGGCATTTACCATCAACTTGGACACGATTTTCACCAACCTTTGTAGATATTAGTATCTATTTAGGCACTATTGGTTTTTTCTTTGTATTGTTTTTATTATATGCAAGAACATTTCCTGTAGTAGCACAAGCTGAGGTTAAATCTATTTTAAAGTCTGCTGGGTCTAAAGCCAGAAGAGATGTAGTAAAAACAGAAGGTAGATCAAGAGAATCATTAGCAAAAATGTAGAAAAATTAAATAAAATATTATGAGTAATAAAATTATACAAGCTTTATACGACGATGATGACGTATTGCTTACAGCAGTAAAAAAAGTTCGTGATTATGGAAGCCATATTGAGGAGGTTTATACCCCTTTTCCAGTACACGGTTTAGATAGAGCAATGGGTTTAGCAGACACAAAAATTGCAATAACTGCTTTTATATATGGTGTGATTGGATTTGTTTTTTCGGTTTGGATGATGAACTATATGATGATTGAAGATTGGCCACAAAATATTGGAGGTAAACCAAGTTTTTCATATATTGAAAATATGCCTGCATTTATACCAATTATGTTTGAATTAACCGTATTTTTTGCTGCACACTTAATGGTGCTAACCTTTTATATGCGAAGTAAAATATGGCCGTTTCAAACAGCTAGTAATCCAGACCCTAGAACAACATCGCACATGTTTTTGATGGAAGTTGTAATAGATGGAAACGAAGATGTATTAACTTCTTTATTAAAAGAATCTGGTGCAACCGAACTTAAAGTAGTAGAAAAAAAATAAAATAGTAAGAATGAAAAGTATCGTAAAAATAACAATAAGTATTTTTGTATTAATTCTTTTACTTTCTTGTGGAGATAATACAACTCGGAGTGTTCAATATATGCCAGATATGTATCGTCCAGTACCATATGAGTCTTATGCAAAAAATCCAAATTTTAAAGATGGTTTAAGTTCTCAAAAACCTGTAGAAGGAACAATTTCTAGAGGATCAGCTCCTTATGATTTTCCTAATACCGAAGAAGGCTATCAAGCAGCAAAAGTTAATTTAACCTCTCCTTTAGATTCTTTACAAATAGACTATAAAAAAGGAAAAAAATTATATGGCATCTATTGTGCAGTTTGTCATAATACCAATGGTGATGGAAATGGTATTTTATCACAACGAGATAAGTTTGTAGGTGTACCAAACTTTAATTCTAGAGAAATTACCGATGGTAGTATTTACCATGTTATTATGTACGGAAGAAACATGATGGGTTCACATGCATCACAATTACAACCTACCGAGAGGTGGCAAGTAGTACACTATGTACAAAAAATAAAAAACGATCTCAAAAAATAATAAATCAACCGATTAGATTTAAAAAGTATGTATACATTTTCAAGTAAATTAAAAACGTTTTCAATAGCTCTTATGGCTTTAGGACTTGTTGGAATGGCAATAGGATTCTTTAGCGTACCTAAAGATACTCATGAAATTGAAACGATGTTAAATGCAAAACATGATTCTCATGCAAGTGCAAATACGTATGATGCAACCGATAATCATGATGCACACGTTTCTAAAGATGCACATCAAAAACATTTAAAACATGTGCTACATCAATATCAAAACAAACCTTGGGCTGCTTTTTTTACAGCTGCTTTTTTCTTTTTTATGATTGCATTACTAGTGCTTGTATTTTATAGCATTCAATGGGCAGCACAAGCAGGTTGGTCTATTGTGATATTTAGAGTAATGGAATCTATAACTGCATTTTTATTACCAGGATCTTTCTTTATATTATTATTTTTATTGCTTTCTACATCTGGGTTTAATCATATTTTTATTTGGATGGGACATGAGGCACATTTAGATCCGGTATTAGTTGAAAAAGCACCTTGGTTAAATAAAACAGGACTTTTATTACGTTCGTTTATATTTATTACAGGATGGAATATTTTCAGATTCTTTTTAAGAAGAAACTCTTTAGCTTTAGATGAAGCAGGAGATATGAAAATTTATAAACGAAACTTTAATGTTGCTGTTGGATTTTTAGGATTTTTTATTGTTACAGAATTATTCTTTATTTTTGATATGACTATGTCATTAGATCCACACTGGTATAGTCAATTATATCCGTTTTATGTATTTGCTAGTATGATGGTTACTGGTGTTACTACAATTTTAATAGTTACGGTATACTTGAAAAGTAAAGGTTATTTACCCCATGTAAAACAAAGTCACATTCATGATTTAGGAAAATTTATGTTTGGGTTTAGTATTTTTTGGGCATACTTTTTCTTTGATCAATTTATGCTACAATGGTATTCAAACATACCAGAAGATGTTGTGTATTGGATTCCTAGATTACTAGGGTCGTATCAACTGCCATTTATTGGCATGTTGGTTTTAAACTTTGTGATACCATTCTTTTTATTAATTGGAAGTGATTTTAAAAAAGTAAGTGGTATTATTGTTACTGCAGGAATCTTTATTATAGTAGGACATTACATTGATATATTTTTGTTAATTGCACCAGCAACAGTTGGTGATATTTGGAGCTTTGGTATTCCTGAAATAGCATCTTTTCTTTTCTTTTTTGGTTTATTTATATTTGTAGTGTTTAGATCATTGTCTAAAGCACCATTACATGCAAAAGGACATCCGTTTATGAAGGAAAGTGAATTATACCATTATTATAATCTATAATTTATTATATTTGAAAATTCTCTAAAAGAAAGAGTAACTATAAACTTAAAACTACTAATTAAATGAAAGCATTATTTTTTATTGCTGTATTTGTCGCTATAGGATTTGCTTTTTGGCAAATCGTTAAAATATTTGGTTCTTCAAATGATGAAATAGCTACAAAAAAAGAAAATAATATTAATGGATGGTTAATGCTTGGTTTACTTGCATTTGTACATGGTTTATTAATATATTGTATCATTGCTTATGGTGACGTGTTGTTACCTCAACTATCAGCATCTGAAGAAGGAGAACATATTGATTTACTTTTCAAAATCACCTTTGCACTAATTCTTTTTGTACAACTAATAACACAAATATTATTATTCTACTTTTCTTTTAAATATAGAGGTAATATTGATAGAAAGGCTACATTTTTTGCAGATAGTCATAAATTAGAAGTGATATGGACAACTATTCCTGCAGTAGTTTTAACAGGTTTAGTATTGTATGGTATTTGGACTTGGAATAAAATAATGGATCTTTCTAACCAAGATAATGCGTTATATATAGAGATTTATGCAAAGCAATTTCAATGGGAAGCTCGTTATGCTGGTGCGGATAATGCGTTAGGTGAAGCAAATGTTCGATTAATAAAAGGAATCAATACAATGGGTGTTGATATGCAAGATAAAAATGCTATGGATGATATTCCAGTACGAGAATTACATTTACCAAAAGGAAGAAAAGTAATATTCCAATTCCGTTCTCAAGATGTCTTGCATTCCGCTTATATGCCACATTTTAGAGCACAAATGAATGTTGTTCCAGGTATGAAAACTTACTTTGGTTTTACACCAACAGTTACAACCGTTGATATGCGTAAAAATAAAGATGTAATTGCTAAAGTAGATGGGATTAATAAAATTAGAGAAGCAAAAAGTAAAAAACTTGTAGCACAAGGCGAAGATGCTTTAGAACCTTATGAATTTGATTATTTATTACTATGTAATAAGATATGTGGTTCTTCACATTATAATATGCAAATGAAAATTATTGTGGAAGAAGAAGCAGATTTTAATAAATGGTTAGAAAGTCAAAAATCATTAACACAAGTAATCAATTAAATTTAACTACTAACTAAAAAATAAATTAGTTTAAATATTCGTATTTAAAACTTTTAAATTATAAATCATAAAAAGTAAATTAATTATGTCAGATCATCATCATAAAGAAACTTTTTTAACCAAATACATTTTTAGCCAAGATCATAAAATGATTGCCAAGCAATACTTAATTACAGGTATTATTATGGGAGTTATTGGTGGTTTTATGTCTATGTTATTCCGTTTACAACTAGCCTATCCTGAATCTCGCTTTACTATTATTGAAGCCTTTTTAGGAAAAGGTGGTGAAGGCGGACAAATGACACCAGATATGTATATGGGTTTAGTTACTATACACGGAACCATAATGGTATTCTTTGTACTTACTGCTGGTTTAAGTGGTACTTTTAGTAATTTACTTATTCCATTGCAAATTGGAGCAAGAGATATGGCTTCTGGGTTTTTAAATATGGTATCCTACTGGTTATTCTTTTTATCTAGTGTAATTATGGTTTCATCTATATTTGTACATTCAGGTATGGCTAGTGCGGGTTGGACTATTTATCCACCCTTAAGTGCTTTACCACAAGCAATGCCAGGTTCTGGTTTAGGAATGGATTTGTGGTTAGTTTCTATGGCAATATTTATTGCGGCCTCTCTTTTAGGATCTCTAAATTATATCGTTACGGTACTTAATTTAAGAACTAAAGGCATGAAAATGACAAGATTACCATTAACAATCTGGGCATTTTTTATAACTGCAATTATCGGTGTTGTTTCCTTTCCAGTTTTATTATCGGCAGCTTTATTATTAATTTTTGATCGTAGTTTTGGCACTTCATTTTATTTATCAGATATTTTTATACAAGGTGAAGTACTGCATTACCAAGGTGGTTCACCCATATTATTTCAACATTTATTTTGGTTCTTAGGGCATCCTGAAGTATATATTATCTTATTACCAGCATTAGGTATTACATCCGAAGTAATATCAACCAATGCACGTAAACCAATTTTTGGATACAGAGCTATGATTGGGTCAATGCTTGCTATAGCATTTTTATCTACTATTGTATGGGGTCATCATATGTTTGTTACAGGAATGAATCCATTTTTAGGATCGGTATTTACTTTTACAACCTTATTAATTGCAATTCCATCAGCGGTAAAGGCATTTAATTATATAACTACTTTATGGAAAGGGAATATCCAATTTAATACAGGTATGTTGTTTTCTATTGGAATGGTTTCGGTATTTATCTCTGGAGGATTAACAGGATTAATTTTAGGTGATGCGGCATTAGATATTAACGTACACGATACGATGTTTGTGGTAGCACACTTTCATTTAGTAATGGGTATATCTGCTTTATTGGGTATGTTTGCTGGTGTATATCATTGGTTTCCTAAAATGTATGGTAGAATGATGAATAAAAAATTAGGCTACATTCACTTTTGGCTAACAATAACTGCTGCTTATGGTGTGTTTTTCCCAATGCATTTTACAGGTTTAGCAGGTTTGCCTCGTAGGTACTTTAACAATACGGCATTTCCATTATTTGATGATTTATTACCTATAAACATTGTAATTACTTGGTTTGCAATTTTAGGAGGCTTAGCACAGTTATTATTTTTAGCAAACTTTTTTATTAGTATTTTTAAAGGTAAAAAAGCAGTGCAAAACCCTTGGCGTGCAAATACGTTAGAATGGACAACTCCAGTGGAGCATTTTCATGGTAATTGGTATGGTGATATTCCAGAAGTACATCGTTGGGCTTACGATTATAGTAAAGAAGATAAGGATGGAAACCCTTTTGATACCGACTTTACACCTCAAAATGTACCAATGCGAGAAAACGAAGAAGAATTTTAGAATAAAATAGATTAGTTTATATACTCCCATTTTTAGTAATTTTATGAAAATGGGGTAGCTATTCCCCAAAAATTTGGTAAAAAATATTTTTGTCAAAAGAATTTTAAATATTTACGAGTACAGCTGTTTATTTTTCTTTAAAAGTAGTGATGTAACCTTTTATTCTAGCAAAATAATCAGCATAGTTGGGTTTCCTAAAACAACCTGATACTTTTTGTTTTACTTCAATCATTCGCAAGTCTCTTCTACTTGAGTACCATCAAAAGGAATTTCTACATCTTTTACAAATTTCAAAAAAAGATATTTGTGTTTTCTAATGCAAAAGCATTTTTTTTTAATATTAACCTGAGTTTGACGTAAGGATTTAAGAGAAAAGCACTAATTGTGATGTTTTTTCAGTTTCAAATTTAATACTTTTTTTTCTTGGAACGAATATGCAATCAAACCAGCGATAAGGTTTGTAATAAAACTACCAAAACTTCCGTGTCTAGAATGCTCAACTTATGCTATGTTTTTTAACGGATCATTAATGGTTTCAATAACGGATCTTTTTCTCAAAAAAATTTTACCTTTCATGATCATTAATGAGTTTTTTTATATTATTTTTCATACCCGTTACTAGATGTAAGCTTTGTTCAAACAATAATGAGGTTAATTCTTTAGAAATATAGCCTTTATCACCATAAAGTTTTTCAAATAATTTCTTTGAAAA
>CAZOQL010000043.1:0-17710 GCA_964582005.1 uncultured Flavobacteriaceae bacterium
TATTGATTTTATCAATATTAATTTCTGGAAAAATAATTTGCTCCGTTACGCCAAGTGTATAATTTCCTCTTCCATCAAAACCAGTTGCTTTTATTCCTTTAAAATCACGTACACGCGGCAAGGAAGCTGTTACTAATCTATCTAAAAATTCATACATTTTAGTGCCACGTAAAGTCACTTTTGCGCCAATTGGCATTCCTTTACGTAATTTAAAAGATGCAATATCCTTTTTTGAAATTGTTGATAATGCTTTTTGACCAGAAATCATGGTTAGTTCATCTACAGCATATTCAATTAACTTTTTATCTGCTACAGCTGCTCCAACACCTTTACTTATAACTATTTTAGTTAATTTAGGTATCTGCATTACATTTTTATAACCAAACTCCTCTGTTAATGCAGGTTTAATTCGATTATTATACTCTTCTTTAAGTCTTGGGTTTTCCATAACTATATAACTTCATTTGATTTTTTAGAAAAACGTACTTTTTTATCTCCATTCATACGGAAACCAACTTTTACAGTGTTTCCATTTTCTAATAACATTAAATTAGAAATATGAACTGGTGCTTCAAATTTATTGATTCCACCTTGTGGATTTGTAGCACTTGGTTTAACATGTTTTGAAACCATATTAACACCTTCTACTATTGCACGATAATCTTTAGTGATTATTTTAACGATTTTACCTTCTGAACCTTTATTGGCTCCAGCAACAACTTTTACTAAGTCTCCTGTTTTTAGTTTAATTTTCATAATTTTAAATATTAAAGTACTTCAGGAGCTAATGATACAATCTTCATAAATTGTTTGTCACGAAGCTCTCTTGCTACTGGTCCGAAAACACGAGTTCCTTTCATTTCACCAGATGTTGAATCTATTAACACACACGCATTATCATCAAATCTAATATAAGAACCGTCTTTACGTCTAATTTCTTTTTTAACTCTCACAACTACCGCTTTGGATACTTGTCCTTTTTTAGCAGTTCCGTTTGGAGTTGCATGTTTGATAGAAACAACAATTTTATCTCCTATTGAAGCATATCGTTTTTTAGTTCCACCTAACACTCTAATAACTAAAACTTCTTTCGCTCCAGTATTATCTGCTACTTTTAATCTTGATTCTTGTTGTAACATATTATTTAGCTCTTTCTAAAATTTCTACTAATCTCCAACGTTTTGTTTTACTAAGCGGTCGCGTTTCCATAATTTTTACGGTATCGCCTATATTACACTCGTTCTTATCGTCGTGTGCAACATATTTCTTAGTCTTTAATACGAATTTTCCGTACATTGGGTGTTTTGTTCTTTTAACTTCCGAAACAACAATAGACTTCTCCATTTTGTTACTAGAAACTACACCTATTCTTTCTTTTCTAAGATTTCTTTTCTCCATCTTTTATATTCGAAATACTATTGTAAATCTCTTTTAGTTAATTCCGTTGCTAATCTAGCAACACTTCTTCTTAATTCTCTCAATTGCATAGGAGATTCTAAAGGTGATAAAGCATGTGTCATTTTAAGATCATTTAAGTTCTTATGTAATATAACATACTGTTCATTTAAATCTTCTATGGATAATTTTATAACTTCTGATTGTTTCATTTTAAATAAAATTAAGCTTTTTCGTAATCTCTAGCGACTACCAATTTAGTTCTTACAGGTAACTTTTGAGCTGCTAAACGCAATGCTTCTCTTGCTACTTCTTCTGACACTCCTCCAACTTCAAACATAATTCTTCCTGGTTTTACCACAGCAACAAAATATTCTGGTGATCCTTTACCTTTACCCATACGTACTTCTAAGGGTTTCTTTGTAATTGGCTTATCTGGAAATATTTTAATCCACAATTGACCTTGTCTTTTCATATGTCTAGTAGCTGCTATACGTGCGGCTTCTATTTGACGTGATGTTAGTAAGTCTTGATCCAGGGCTTTTATTCCAAACATTCCATTTGAAAGGCGGTGTCCTCTTTGAGAATTACCTTTCATATTTCCTTTTCCTTTCTGAACCTTACGACGTCTAACTCTTTTTGGTTGTAACATAACCTTTTATTTTTTAAAAATTATCTTCTTCTTTGTGGTTTTCTTGGTCCACCTTTACCACCTTTTCCTTGCTTTTTGGACATACCAACTAGAGGATTAAGTTCTCTTTTACCATAAACTTCACCTTTCATTATCCATACTTTAATACCAATTTTACCGTAGGTAGTATTCGCTTCAACTAAAGCATAATCAATATCAGCTCTAAAGGTAGATAATGGAATTCTTCCTTCTTTATAATGTTCTGTTCTTGCCATTTCTGCTCCATTCAAACGTCCAGCAATTTGTATTTTTATGCCTTCCGAATTCATGCGCATTGTAGCTTGAATTGCCATTTTAATAGCTCTTTTATAAGAAATTCTATTTTCAATTTGACGAGCAACACTTGCTGCAACTAAGGTTGCATCTAATTCTGGTCTTTTAATTTCGAAAATGTTAATTTGAACTTCTTTTCCAGTAATTTTCTTAAGCTCTTCTTTTAACTTATCTACTTCTTGACCACCTTTCCCAATAATTATTCCTGGTCTTGCAGTGGTTATAGTAACTGTAATTAATTTTAAAGTTCTTTCAATAATAATACGAGAAACACTTGCTTTATATAATCTAGCAGTAATATATTCTCTTATTTTATAATCTTCAGCAAGCTTATCACCATAATCATTTCCACCATACCAGTTAGATTCCCATCCTCTGATGATACCTAATCTATTACCTATTGGATTTGTTTTTTGTCCCATATCTATTTATGAATTACTTTCTGAATTATTAACACCTAATACTAATGTAACATGATTAGAACGTTTTCTAATACGATGTGCTCTACCTTGTGGTGCTGGTCTTAATCTCTTAAGCATACTTGCACTATCTACATAAATTTCTTTTACGAATAAACCTGCTTCTTCAATTGCTGCATCTTCATTTTTCGATTGCCAATTTGCAATTGCAGACAACATTAGTTTTTCTAAATTTATTGATGCTTCTTTTGGATTAAATTTCAAGATTTGTAGTGCTTTTTCCACTTCCATACCTCTAACTAAATCAGCAACTAAACGCATTTTCCTTGGCGATGTTGGACAACCATTTAACTTAGCGAAAAATTGATTTTTACGCCCTTCTTTACGTTGTTCTGCCATTAATCTTTTACGACTTCCCATAATTCAGTTTATTTTCTTCCTTTATTTTTATTACCACCATGTCCTCTAAAAGAACGAGTAGGTGAAAATTCTCCTAATTTATGACCAACCATATTCTCAGTAACATAAACAGGTATAAATTGCTTACCATTATGCACACCAAATGTTTGACCTACAAAGTCTGGGCTTATCATTGAAGCTCTAGACCACGTTTTTATTACAGGGTTTTTTCCTGCTTCGATATTCTTTTGAACTTTCTTGTCTAATTTATAACAAATGAAAGGTCCTTTTTTTAATGAACGAGCCATAATTTATCTATTTTTTTCTGCGTTCTATAATATGTTTATTACTATCTTTAGTTTTAGATCTAGTTCTAAATCCTTTTGCTGGTATACCATTACGTGAACGTGGGTGTCCACCAGACGCTTTACCTTCTCCACCACCCATTGGATGATCTACTGGATTCATCACTACTGGTCTTGTTCTTGGTCTTCTACCTAACCATCTACTTCTACCTGCTTTACCAGACACAATTAGTTGATGTTCAGAATTAGAGACTACACCAATAGTTGCTTTACAAGTAACTAAGATTAATCTTATTTCACCAGAAGGCAATTTAACAGTTGCGTATTTACCATCTCTTGCCATTAATTGAGCGAATGAACCAGCACTTCTTGCCATCACAGCACCTTGCCCAGGTCTTAACTCTATACAAGAAACAACAGTTCCTAAAGGAATATCACTTAAAGGCATTGAGTTACCAACTTCTGGTGCTACCTTACTACCAGACAATATAACCTGCCCAACTTTAAAACCATTTTGAGCAACTACATATCGTTTTTCACCATCGGCATAAAATAATAATGCAATAAATGCTGTACGATTTGGATCATACTCAATTGATTTAATAGTAGCTGGAATGTTCTCTTTATCTCTTTTAAAATCGATAATTCGATACATCTTTTTATGTCCACCACCAATATTTCGGGTAGTCATTCTTCCTTGACTATTTCTACCACCACTCCTTTTCTTAGGAGTTAGTAAACTTTTTTCTGGTTTTGCAGTGGTAACCATATCAAAATCGGTTACTACTCTAAAACGTTGACCAGGTGTTACTGGTTTTAATTTTCTTAATGCCATCTTCTAGATATTGCTATATAAATCAATATTATCTCCTTCAGCCAACTCTACTATCGCTTTTTTATAAGCTGATTTAATTCCAGTCACCATACCTTTTTTTGTGAATTTGGTATTTCTTTTAACTGGGTAATTCATTGTTCTAACTTTTGTAACCGAAACTCCATAAGCCTCTTCTATAGCTAATTTAATTTCAATTTTGTTAGATTTACTTTTTACAACAAAGGTATAGCAGTTTAAAACTTCGCTACTGTCCATTGCTTTTTCAGTAATTATAGGTTTTATTAAAATACTCATTGCTATTAATTTGTAAAATTAGACTCTATTTGCGCTAAACAAGACTCTGAAATAATTAACTTCGCTGTATTTAAAATACCATAAGTGTTTAATTCTGAGATTTTTATAGCTTTTACACGTGATAAATTTCGTGACGACAAATATACATTATTATTTGATTCTCCCAAGATAAATAAAGATTTTTTATCTACTAAATCTAATTCTTTTAAAACTGTAGTGAAATTTTTAGTTTTTGGTGTGTCAAATGTAAAATCTTCTACTACTAAAATATTATTTTCTTTAGCTTTAATTGATAAAGCAGATAGCCTTGCTAAACGCTTTAAGCTTTTATTCAATTTGAATGAATAATCTCTAGGTCTTGGTCCAAACATACGTCCACCACCTCTAAATATCCCAGATTTGATACTACCCGCACGAGCTGTACCTGATCCTTTTTGCTTTTTTATCTTTCTTGTACTACCTACAATTTCGGCTCTTTCCTTAGACTTATGCGTACCTTGTCTTTTATTTGCTAGATGTTGTTTTACATCTAAATATACTGCATGCTCGTTTGGTTCTATCCCAAAAACAGCATCTGAAAGCTCAACACTTCTTCCAGTCTTTTTCCCGTTGATATCTATTACAGCTACTTTCATTATTTTTGAATAATTACATAAGCGTTCTTATGACCAGGAACAGCACCTTTTACAATTAAAAGATTTTTTTCTGTTACTACTTTTAAAACTCTTAAATTTTGAACTTTTATTGTGTCTCCACCCATTCTTCCTCCCATTCGCATTCCTTTGAATACTCTTGCAGGATAAGATGCAGCTCCAATAGAACCAGGTGCTCTTAAACGATTGTGTTGACCGTGCGTTGCTTGACCAACCCCAGCAAAACCATGACGTTTTACAACTCCTTGAAATCCTTTTCCTTTTGAAGTACCTGTTACATCAACAAATTCACCTTCTTCAAAGTGATCTACCAATATAGTATCTCCTAATTTATACTCTTTTTCGAATCCTTGAAATTCAACAACACGTTTCTTAGCAGACGTACCAGCTTTTTTAAAGTGACCTTTTAAAGCGTTAGTTGTCTGCTTTTCAGCTTTGTCATCGAAACCAAGTTGTAGCGCTTCGTACCCGTCAACCTCTTTGGTTCTGACTTGGGTAACTACACAAGGACCTACTTCAATAACGGTACATGGCATATTCTTACCATTCTCGTCAAAGATACTAGTCATCCCTACTTTTTTTCCTATTAACCCAGACATTTAATTAATTTTTTGGAATTTAGATTATAAATAACCGATTCCGTTATACTTATTTTCTGTTGACTGCAACAGCACATTATTTTATAAAGACTCAGGATCAAAATAAATTCAATCCTGAAAATATTTTTACCGTTTTTCCTTCGCGAAAGCTTAGGACATGTTTTTCTATTATTTCAGAGTATAATTAATTACACTTTAATTTCAACATCAACACCACTTGGTAATTCCAATTTCATTAGTGCATCAATTGTTTTTGAAGAAGAACTATAAATATCAATTAATCTTTTATATGCAGATAATTGAAATTGCTCTCTTGCTTTTTTATTTACGTGAGGAGAACGTAATACTGTAAATATTTTCTTACGTGTTGGTAATGGAATTGGTCCATTTACAACTGCTCCTGTTGCTTTAACTGTTTTTACGATTTTTTCAGCAGATTTATCTACTAAATTGTAATCGTAAGATTTTAACTTTATTCTAACTTTGTGACTCATCTTTATTATATTTAGTAAATTATCCTTTTGCTTTTTTGATTACTTCTTCTGAAATATTAGAAGGTGTTTGTGCATAATGATCAAATTCCATAGTAGAAGTTGCTCTACCTGATGACAACGTTCTTAATGTTGTAACATACCCAAACATTTGAGATAACGGAACGAACCCTTTAATGATTTTAGCTCCTGCTCTATCACTCATATCATTCACTTGCCCTCTACGTCTATTTAAATCTCCAACAATATCTCCCATATAATCTTCTGGAGTTACTACTTCTAATTTCATAATTGGTTCCATTATCACAGCACCTGCCGCTTTTGCACATTCTCTAAATCCGATTTTTGCAGCTAATTCAAATGATAATGCATCCGAATCTACAGGATGAAAAGATCCATCATTCAATTCCACTTTCATACTATCTACAACGAATCCAGCTAAAGGACCGTTAACCATCGCCATTTTAAATCCTTTTTCAACAGATGGAATAAATTCTTTAGGAATTCTACCACCTTTAATATTGTTTACAAACTGCAATCCTGTTCCTTCCCAATCTTTGTCTGCAGGTCCTATTTGGAATACAATATCTCCAAATTTTCCACGTCCACCAGATTGTTTTTTATATGTTTCTCTATGGTCAATAGTTTTAGTAACTGCTTCTTTATACTCAACTTGAGGCTCTCCAACATTCACTTCAACTTTAAACTCACGTCTCATACGGTCAATAATAATGTCTAAGTGTAATTCTCCCATTCCTGAAATAATTGTTTGCCCTGAAGCTTCATCAGATTTCACTTGAAATGTTGGATCTTCTTCTGCTAATTTAGCAATAGCAATACCCATTTTTTCAACATCTGCTTTCGTTTTTGGTTCAATTGCAATACCAATTACTGGCGCTGGAAAATCCATACTTTCTAAAACTATTGGGTGTTTTAAATCGGATAAGGTATCTCCAGTTTTAATACTTTTAAAACCAACCGCAGCTCCAATATCTCCAGCTTCAATATAATCAATTGCATTTTGCTTATTTGCATGCATTTGATAAATTCTTGAAATACGTTCTTTTTTACCAGATCTATTATTTAAAACATAAGATCCAGCGTCTAATCTACCTGAATATACGCGGAAAAATGCTAAACGACCAACAAAAGGGTCTGTTGCAATTTTAAATGCTAATGCAGCAAAAGGTTCTTTTACATCTGGCTTACGCTCAATTTGCTCGTCTGTATCAGGATTCGTACCTATAATACTATCCTTATCCAATGGAGAAGGCAAATACCTACAAACAGCATCTAATAAAAATTGCACTCCTTTGTTTTTGAAAGCAGAACCACATACCATAGGTATAATAGCCATATCCATAACCGCAGCTCTTAAAGCAGCATGCACTTCATCTTCGGTTATTGAATTTTCGTCTTCAAAATATTTCTCTAATAAGTTCTCATCATATTCAGCGACAGCCTCAATAAGCTCTCCTCTATATTGACGAACTTCTTCTTTCATTTCTTCAGGAATATCGATCACTTCAAAAGTAGCACCCATATCCTCATCGTTCCAAACTATTGCTTGATTTTTAACCAAATCAACAACACCTCTAAAATCTCCTTCATCTCCAATTGGCAAAACAATAGGAACCGCATTTGATTTTAACATTTCACGAACTTGCTTGTTTACATTTAAAAAGTCAGAACCTTGCCTGTCCATTTTATTAACAAAACCAATTCTTGGCACTTTGTAATTATCAGCTAATCTCCAGTTAGTTTCAGATTGTGGCTCAACACCATCAACTGCACTAAACAAGAACACTAAGCCATCTAAAACACGTAAAGACCTGTTTACTTCAACCGTGAAATCAACATGACCAGGTGTGTCAATTATATTAAAATGGTACCCTTTTGTGTCTGCAATTTTATCACCTTGATCCGTTGGAAAATCCCAAGTACACGTAGTGGCAGCAGATGTAATTGTAATACCTCTTTCTTGCTCTTGCTCCATCCAATCCATTGTAGCCGCTCCGTCATGAACCTCTCCAATTTTATGAGAAACTCCTGTGTAATACAAAATACGTTCCGTAGTAGTGGTTTTACCAGCATCAATATGTGCTGCAATACCAATATTTCTTGTATATTTTAAATCTCTTGCCATTTCTAATTAAAATCTAAAGTGTGAAAATGCTTTATTTGCTTCAGCCATCTTGTGAACATCAACTCTTTTCTTTACCGCAGAACCTTCTTCTTTAGAAGCTGCAATAACCTCGCCAGCTAAACGCTGTGCCATTGATTTTTCATTTCTTTTTCTTGCATAAAGAATCAACCATTTTATAGCCATAGAAACTTTTCTGTCTGCTCTAATTTGCATAGGAATTTGATATGTTGCACCACCAACTCTACGACTACGCACTTCTACGTGAGGCATAACGTTTGACAACGCTTCTTTCCAAATTTCTACAGCAGTTTTTTCTTCTCCTTCTGCTTTTTTCAACTCTACAATATCCATTGCATCGTAAAACACTTTAAATGCGGTAGATTTCTTACCATCTAGCATCATATTGTTAACAAATCTAGTTATCAACTGATCGTTAAACTTAGGATCCGGTAATAGGATTCTCTTTTTCGCTACTCTTTTTCTCATCTCTGTTAAGTTTTAAATTCTAAATATTAAATTTCGAATTATTTAAGATTTATTTTTTAGGTCTTTTTGTTCCATATTTAGAACGTCTTTGGGTTCGACCTTCAACTCCCGCTGTATCTAAAGCACCACGAACTATGTGATATTTTACACCAGGTAAATCTTTTACTCTTCCACCTCTAACCAATACTATTGAGTGCTCTTGTAAATTATGTCCTTCACCAGGTATGTAAGCATTTACTTCGTTTCCGTTTGTCAACCTTACTCTTGCAACTTTACGCATTGCTGAATTTGGTTTTTTTGGAGTCGTAGTATAAACACGTGTACAAACACCTCGCCTTTGTGGACATGAATTCAAAGCAGCCGATTTATTCTTCTTGGTTGTTTTGGTTCTTCCTTTTCTTACTAATTGTTGTATAGTAGGCATACTAATTGTTTATTAATTTCGTTTATTACTTTATCAATACGATAAACCCTTATTTTTAAGAGTTTGCAAATATATAAATAAATTTACGTTTAACGCTATAAGATTTCTGTTTTTTTATTAAAATATATTTTTATCAAAAAAGCAACTCGATTTATCGTTTTAATAATTTAATTTTGCTAAAACTAGATCAGCTTGAATATCAACAAAACATTCTTTATTATACTGCTTTTTTTACCTGCAGCCTGGTGCTTTTCACAAAAAATAGAAGTAATAATAATTAGTAAAGACAGTTTGGAAAGTAACATTCTTAAGCAAATATCCTACAATAAAAACAAGGTGTCACTAGCTGAAGCTAAAAATGAAATTAAAAAAATCAGTACTGAACTTGATAAATTTGGCTTTTTAAATGCGCAAAAAACAATCTTAAAAAAAGATACACTCTTAATAGTGAATTTTGAATTAAACCACGCTTTTAAGAGAGTGAAAATAAATTATATTAAAGATGAAGTAATACTTGATTATTTAATTTTACATAAGTATGAAGTTATCGGAAATCAAATTCATTTAGGCTTCAACAAAACAACACCTTTCCTGAAAAGTTTAACTTCTTTTTACGAAGAGCAAGGTGATACATTTATTCAAATTTCACTAAAAAACATTGTCATCCAAAAAAAAATTATAACTGCTGATTTAAAAATTTTAAAAAACAAACCAAGGACAATAGATAAAATCATTTTTAAAGGGTTTGAAAAATTCCCTAAAAAATATATTGACAACTATCTAATAAGAGACAAAAAAAAAGTGTTCAACCAAGAGAATTTAAAAACTATCTCTAACCAAATCAAACTTCTTCCATTCGTAGAAGAGATCAAAAAACCACAAGTTTTATTCTTAAAAGATTCTACCCTAATATATATGTATCTAAAAAAGAAAAAAGCAAATCGTTTTAATGGTTTGATTGGGTTTTCATCTAAAGAAAAGGGAAAGGGGTTAAATTTAGAAGGTCATCTTAACTTTGAATTAAATAATATTTTTAATAAAGGTGAGGAAATTGAATTTTTATGGAAAAAAAATAATGATGAAAATAAACGATTTAAAATCGGTTTAAAAACTCCTTTTATCTTTAACTCTTCCTTTGCACCAAAATTGAATTTCGAAATATTTAGTCAAGATTCAACCTTTATTAATATTTCTTCTAATATGAACGTAAATTATATTATAAATTCCAAAAGTGATTTTTCTGGCATATTCAACTATCAAAAATCAACAGACTTGTTGAAAACAAATCAAACAAATGCAATTAAAAACTTTGAATCTTATTTTTATGGCTTAAATTTTAATTATAAACTTAGAAATCATAACAGCTTTTTTCCTTATCGCTTAAACTTAAGCCTATCTTCCGAAATAGGCTCCAGAAAAACAAAAGTTAATACCAAACAACAAAAACTTGTATTTGAAGGTTTTTATAGTTATAATTTAAATAATAAAAACAGCTTATTTATACAAAATAAAAGCAAACTACTTTTTTCCAAATTATACTTAAATAATGAATTATTTAGAATTGGCGGTCTAAACAGCATTAGAGGTTTTAAAGAAGAAAGTCAAATTACTTCAAAATTTAGTGTTTTCAATTTGGAATACAGATACCTTACAAACAATTCATCTTATTTATATACTGTTTCAGATTATGCCTATATAAAAAACGATTATACTAAAAATGAATTTAACCTTTTCAGCCTTGGTTTAGGATATGCTTTTTCGACAAAAGCAGGAATATTCAACTTAAGTTATGTACTAGGTAAACACAACAAACAACCTTTTGATTTTAACAAAGCAGTTCTCCACATTGAAATGGTGTCTTTTTTTTAATGAAACAAGCAAGCATTTTACCAAAAAAAAAACTTTATAATTGATTAAAGAATTGCTTTTTAACCTTAATTTATCATAATTTTAGTTAAAAAAGTTTTTTTTATTAACATTTATTTAAGATATTTGCGCTTAATTAATTCAAATAATTACACAAATGAAAACAAAAATTAATGGAATTTTGATGCTTTTATTAGCGTTTATGGTGCAATTAACATTTGCACAGGAGAGAACTATCTCTGGAATCGTATCGGATGATATGGGGCCTGTTTCTGATATTTCCGTAAAAGTGAAAGGTACAACTACAGGTGCTGTAACAGATTTTGATGGTATGTATAGCGTCAATGCTAAGACAGGTGATGTTTTGGTGTTTTCACATATTTCTTATGTAACTAATGAAGTTATTGTAACTACCTCAAATACACTAAATGCTTTGATGACCTCTGGAGGAGAATCATTAGATGAAATTGTTATAACTGGTGTGGCTGGAGCTACAAATAGAAAGATGCTTTCGGTAACGGTTAACAAAGTTAGTGAGAGAGATTTAGAGTTTGTTCCAACATCTTCGGCAGAAGGCATCCTACAGGGTAAAGTTGCTGGTGTAACTGTTACCAATTTAGGACAACCGGGTGATGGTGCTAACATACAGTTGAGAGGTGCTACAAACCTTTTTGGCTCACAAGCTCCACTTATCGTTGTTGATGGTGTAATAGTTGAAGGAGGTTTAGCAGATATCAACTCGGATGATATTGCTTCTTTTGAAATTGTAAAAGGCGCTTCGGCTTCAGCAATGTACGGGTCAAGAGCTGGTAATGGTGTTGTTGTTATCTCTACGAAAAAAGGAAAAAAAGGAAAAATCAATGTTACTTTTAAAAGTGAACTTGGATTTTCGAAAATTAATAACTTTTTAGAATTAAGTGGCGCACATCATTTTAAATTAGCAAGTGATTGGCAAGATTACGAAGGTCAATACACAAGATATGAAGGTGTGGCTTATCCGGCTAACTACAATGGCTATGATTATAGTCAGCTTGGTGCTGCTAGTACTAGAATCCTTGAAGATGATCGTTATGCCGATAATAAATTTGGTGTTTATTACAATCCTCAAGATCAGTTTTTTAGAACGGGTCAAAATAATACCTTGTTTGCATCTGTTTCTACAGGAAGTGATAATTCAAGAATTTATTTTTCAGCAGAAAAAACGACTAATGAAGGTGTTTTAAGAGAAACTAAGGGTTACGAAAGAGTTGGCGCAAGGGTAAATGCCGAAATTCAAATAACGGATTGGCTAAAACTTAATGCAAATAACAATTACATACGAACAAATAACAACACACCTGGAGGTACTGGTGATATCTTTTTTCAGTTATCTTTAACTGATCCAGATGTTAATTTAGAAGCTCCAAATCCTGATGGTCAACCATTTTTACTAGTACCTTCTGTATGGAATAGTACTACGACCAACCCTTTATATGCGCTTTATTCAAATCCAGAATTACGTAAACAAAATAAATTTTTGGGTTCGTATAAACTAAATTTTAAATTTACAGATTACTTAAATTTAGATACAGAGTATGCTCTTGAAATGATTACTAGTAAATTTACAGATTTTAATTCGTCAAATAATTATAGAACTGGTGGAACAATTGATGATTTATATGCTACTAGATCTCCAGGTAACTATTTTTTATATAATTATAATAATTTATCTCAAAAAATACAACTTTCTTTAAATTTCAATAAGAAATTTGGAGATCTTGGTGTTAAGTCTAAATTAAGCTACCTTATTGAAGATAGTAAATTTGATGATTTTTATGGTTTCGGAAGTGTGGAGATTTATAATGGCCCTATCACTTTAGATAATTATGATACTGCTTTTATTGGTTCAGATTCTACAAAAGAAACTGCTAAAAACTTCTTTGCTATTGCAGGTCTTGACTATAAAGACAGGTATATTATTGATGGTATGTATCGTCTTGATGAATCCTCATTATTTGGAGCAAATGAAAGAACTCGTTCTTATTATCGCCTTTCTGGAGCATATCGAATTTCAAAAGATTTAAATTTAGATTATATTCAAGAATTAAAAATACATGCTGCAATTGGTAATGCAGGGCAGAGACCTGGTTATGACTGGCAATATGATAGAATATCTATTAGTAGTGGAGTACTTAGTACTAACAGAAATAAATCAAATCCAGATTTAAACCCATCAACTACAACTGAATTTGAACTAGGTTTAAATTCTAGTTTCTTGAATAGAGTTGATTTAGAATTTGTATATTCCAAAGCTAAAACAGAAGATCAATTCATGTTGGTAGATATTCCTGCCCATTTGAACAATGGGTTCAATAAACAATGGCAAAATATCGGAACTGTAGATTTTAATACTATTGAAGCTTCCCTTAAAATAAAAGTATTGAAGGATACTGAATTGAAATGGAATACTGGAATTATTTTTGACAAAACAGAAAACGAGGTTACTGAGTTAAACGTAAGTCCTATCACTGTTGGTCCAAACAATGGAGAAATCTTTAGAATTCAAGAAGGTGAAGAGTTTGGAGCTATGTATGGTAGTAGATTCGTTACAACTTTAGAAGAAATGCAAAACCAATTACCTACAGGAGCTTCAATTAATGATTATGCCGTAAATAGAGATGGTGTAGTTGTAGCTAGATCTGATATTGGTACTGTCAATGAAACACCGTTTCATTTATTAGATGCAGATGGTAATTTATTTTTTGGAAAAATAGGAAAACAAACTCCTGATTTCAGGGTAGGTTTCAATAACACATTCAGTTATAAAGGGTTTAATTTTTACACACTTATTGATTGGAAACAAGGTGGCGATATTTATAATAGAAACGGACAATGGCTAACTAGAGATTTTAGAAATATTATGGTTGATCAATCTGGCTATGCTGATAGTGAGAAAAAAACTACTAATTATTACCAAGCTCTATACGATACGAATAACACAAATATGTTTTGGGTTGAAGATGCTAGTTATGTTAAACTTAGAGAAATGTCTCTTTTTTACACATTTGGCAAAAACAAACTTAAAAATGTAGCAAAAGGATTTTTTGATAGTGTACGTATTGGTATTACAGGTACCAATTTATTTACAATAACAGATTATTCAGGATGGGATCCAGAAGTTCAATCATACGATAGTAATACTTTACAATCTTACTCCGTAGATTATAGAACTTACCCTATTAATTCTACATATACATTTTCATTCACACTTAAATTTTAAATTATACTAATATGAAAAAATTAAATTTTTTAACATTAATATCTCTATTCTTTATCTTTTCTTCTTGTGAAGATTTTGAAACGAATTTAGAAAAACCATTTGACGAAGACCCATCTTCTACACAAATTGTATCTGAAGCTACTGCTTCTAAACTATTTGAGAATTTGTATATTACAATTGGTAACTATAGTGGTCCTGGACTTGCACTAACTACTATGGCAGATATGAATACTTGTTCTTGGGCTAACCAAGGTATGAGAGATATGTCTAGTGAACCTAGGGTAGCATGGGATAATTCACCTAACTATGTTTCTCAAGAAATTACTTATGACTATTTTAACTCTTTGTATAGTATTTTACCCGATTCAAATAATTTGCTTAAAGCCATAGAGAATGGCTTAGCACTTGATAATCCTGAAAGAACCAAGTGTATGGCTCACTATGGACAAGCTTTAAGTATTGGTTATTTGGCATTAGTTTTTGATAAAGTTTGGATTGCTGATGAGAGTGGGGTTTTAAATAACGCAGAACCAGTATCGCCTACTGATGCAATGGAATTCGCTCTGACACAATTAGATAAAGCAATTGTATTGGCTGAAAATAATTCTTTCACTATTGATGGTAATTTTATTTTTGGACAATCGTATACTAGTACTCAATTTGCTCAATATTTAAATTCTTTGGGAGCTAGGTTACTTGTAAATAGCGTAAGAAATTCAACTCAAAGAGATGCAATTGACTGGGATAGAGTACTGGCTTATGCAAATAATGGTTTGCAAAATGACTTTATGATTACAGGTGATGGTTATACAAACTGGTATAATGAATGGACTATTTATTCTGTTTTTCCTGGTTGGGCAAGAATTGATATGAGAATCATGAATTTAATGGATTCAAATTCTATTGATTATTGGACTAGTTCTGATGGATTTTATCCAGCTATATCTACTAGTGACGTTAGAATATTTACTGATTTTGAACACTTATCGAGTCAAAATTTCATTCCATCAAGAGGTATTTATCATTATTCTAATTATCGCCATTCTAGATATGATGCTCCATTACATGCTAGTGGATGGACAGGGTCGGTTCCTGAATTTTTAAAAGTGGAAAATGATTTATATAAAGCGGAAGCTTATTTAAGAAAAAACATGTTAACAGAAGCTGCTCAAGTTATTAATAATGGCTCTCGTATTGTAAGAGGTAATTTAGCTCCAGTTGCTGTAGATGCAACTGCCATTGCAGAGGCTATTCATTACGAAAGATCTATAGAACTTTTGACTACTGGTATGGGCTTAGGTTTCTTTGAAATGAGAAGAGAAAATATGTTACAAGCTGGTACACCGCTACATTTTCCAATTCCTGGAAGAACATTAGAATCTTCGGGTCTTCCAAATTACACTTTTGGTGCTGGTCAAGGAGTTGCTGGTGAAGACTATTCTATAAGTGGTTGGAGATAAATAATACTAATAATTAGCAGATTACTATATTACAATGTAGTATAGTAATCTTTTATAAATTTTAAAATATATAATAATGAAAATAATTAATAAAATATTCGCTATTTTAAGCATAGTCATACTTACCACATTTTTAATTTCTTGTGGAGAGGATGATTTAAATGAAGATTACACTTTAGTTTTACCTAAAGTTGAAAATTTAGATGGTCTTTCTGTTGTTTTTATTGACGAAACCCAAACATATTCAGTTACTCCTACTAGAGGTGGCTCTGAATATATCTGGTCTGTTGATGGAGCTGTAATGAGCCCTGTTGAAGGAAGAACTGATAAAATGAATATTACTTTTAATCAAGTAGCAAGCTTAGTTACGATATCTATTGTAGAAAGAGCTGCAAATGGCAAAGAATCAGATGCAATCGAGAAAGAAGTAAAAGTATTTGATACTCCTTGTGATTGGACGATTGAAATGCAAGATTCTTGGGGAGATGGATGGGATGGAGCTTCTCTTTCATTTAGTTTTGATGATTATCCTGCTTCAGATTTTACAATTGATGATGGCGCTTCTAATACGGAAACTATTGCTGTTCCTAATAATAGTAATGTAAAAGTTACTTTTACTTCTGGAGCATATGATGGAGAAATTACATACCAAATACTGGATAGTAATGGTACGGTTATCTTTTCTGATGGCACTAGCCCAACAGTAGGACTTGCCTTTGAGACTCTAAATATATGCCCTTAATGGTCAAATTTATTTAATATAAAAAAGGTGGTAATTTAAAATTATCACCTTTTTTTGTTTAAAGATAAATATTCAATACGACACTTTGTTTGCTACCTTAATTAACCCACATTATTTACGGTTTTCGATATGAAAAGCTTAAAATACCAATAGAAACCTAACGAAGTAGTTTACGAACCCCTTTAAAAAAATATAAAGACCCTGAACTTAATTGTAGCTCAATTTTGAGCTAAATAAATTTTGAGAATTTCCAATTATAGCAGATAGTTTACTTTGGGATAGAATATCTGTGAATAATGTAGGTTAAATAAAAATATTATTTTACTTTAAAAGTAATTTTACATTTACTCTAAATTCTGCAACTTCTTGATTATTAACAACCACACTTTGCGATTGTACAAAAGTCTATTTAATATGTTTTAATATCGCTTTAAATTTATAATGTCGCATAGAAGCATTTAGATGATGGTGATTACTAGTTATAGACTTAAGACCGTTGCAGTATAGACTCTTGATTAATAAGTCTTAATTTTCGAGTATAATTTCTTCATTTTGAGTTATACAGTCCTATTTTTAGGGTTATTATTCCCTATTTTTGAGAATTAATCACAATTATCCCTGGACTTCGATATAAATTATAACACATTGCTTCCATTAAATTTTGAGTATGCATTTTATCTATTCCTCTATACCTTGCAATACCGCCTTTAAACCATAGTTTTATTCCTCCAAAAGTGCGCTCTACTTTAAATCTTGTTTTACCAATTAGTTTATTAAATCGTTTTTCCCATTTGGTTAATGGTTTGTTTTTCACTGCCTTTTTAAGAATGTGGTTTTTTAAATTTCTTTTTTTTAATAGTTCCCTATTTTTCTTTGATTGGATAACCTTTGTCAGCCTTTAATGGAATGTCTTTTGGTAACTCTATATTTACCGTATCTAAGACTTCTTCTAAATTTGCTACCTCATTTTTGC
>CAZOQL010000044.1:0-17585 GCA_964582005.1 uncultured Flavobacteriaceae bacterium
TAACATTAATTTGTTAATTATTTTTTTTATTCAAAATAATTATTTCAAACCAATATTCTAAATAAAAAGTATAACTTTGAGCATCAAATTTAGTACTTTAAATTATGCGAAAACAATTAATAGAATGCGTACCTAATATAAGTGAAGGTCGTAATATGGAAACAATTAACACAATTGCAAATATTGTGGAAACTATAGATGGCATTAAACTATTAGACATAGATCCAGGTGCAGCAACAAACCGAACTGTTATTACATTTGTTGGCGAACCAAAACAAGTAATAAAAGCGGCTTTTTTATTAATTCAAAAAGCAAGTCAGTTAATTGACATGAGTAAACATACAGGAGCACATCCGCGTTTTGGCGCAACGGATGTTTGTCCTTTAGTACCAATTGCTGGTATTAGTTTAGAAGAAACGGCAAAATACGCACAAGAGTTAGGTAAAAGAGTTGGCGAAGAATTAAATATTCCAGTGTATCTTTATGAAAATGCGGCTAAAGAAGAAAAACGAAAAAATTTAGCTAATTGCAGATCTGGAGAATACGAAGGATTGGAAAAGAAAATTGAAGATACAAATTGGAAACCAGATTTTGGACCAAGTAAATATACTAAAAGTGTTTCAAAAACAGGAGCAACGGCAATTTCGGCTAGAGATTTTTTAATTGCCTATAATGTTAATTTGAATTCAACATCGGTAAGACGTGCAAATGCGATTGCTTTTGATATTCGCGAAAATGGTAGAGCAAAAACCGAAGGTAATAAAATAAATGGCAAGAAAGTTTTAGATGATAAAGGTAATGTAGTTCGTATGCCTGGAAAATTAAAAGCAGTAAAAGGAATAGGTTGGTTCATTGAAGAATATGGTATCGCTCAAATATCGTATAATTTAACTAATATTAGTATTACTTCTATGCACGAAGCGTTTGATGCAACTTGTGAAAGTGCCAATAAAAGAGGTTTGCGTGTTACGGGTTCTGAATTGATAGGGTTAATTCCGCTACAAGCAATGTTAGATGCAGGAGATTTTTATTTAACAAGACAACAACGTTCTTTGGGAATTTCTCATCAAGAAAAAATAAAAATAGCTGTAAAATCATTGGGTTTAGACGATTTAAAGCCTTTTAAACCGAAAGAAAAAATCATAGAATATGTGTTGGAAGATACAAATGAAAAGCAATTAATTGATCTTTCGTTAACGGATTTTGCAGAAGAAACCGCAGGAGAATCTATGGCGCCTGGTGGCGGAAGTATCTCGGCTTATGTTGGTAGTTTAGGCGTTTCGTTAGGTACAATGGTTGCTAATTTATCGGCTCATAAAAGAGGTTGGGATGATAAATGGGAAGAATTCTCCAATTGGGCTGAAAAAGGACAAGCGTATAAAAACAAATTACTACTACTTGTTGATGAAGATACCAATGCATTTAATAAAATTATTGCAGGTTTTAGAATGCCAAAATCATCCGATAAAGAAAAAGAAACAAGAAGTATAGCTATTGAAAATGCAACAAAATACGCTACCGAAGTGCCGTTTCAAGTAATGGAAACCGCACAACAATCTATGGAAGTAATGTTGGCTATGTGTAAAATTGGCATTCAAAATTCATTGTCAGATGCTGGCGTTGGTGCTTTATGTGCTAGAACAGCAGTGTATGGCGCGTATTTTAATGTGCGTATAAATGCCAAAGATATTAAAGATAGAAATTTTGCAGATGCCATACTTGTAAAAGCAAAAAATGTTTTTGATAAAGCTGTAGCAACTGAAAATGAAATTATCGACCTTATCAATGCTAAAATATAAATGAATTATATAGGCTCAAAATTTAGGCTATTGCCTTTTATTAAAAAAACGATTTATGATGTAGTTGGTAGCGATATTTCGGATAAAGTTTTTTGCGATATGTTTGCTGGTACTGGTATTGTTGGTAGAAGCTTTAAACAAGAGGTTAGAAAAGTAATTAGTAATGATTTTGAATATTATAGCTATGTTCTTAACAAAAATTATATTGGCAATAATACCTCTATAGAAAAGCAACAATTTTATCTAGATACTTTAAACGCTTTAGTACCTGTTGAAGGTTTTATTTATAAAAATTATTGTAGATCTGGAAATGGTGAAAGACAATATTTTTCGGACAATAATGGCAAAAAAATAGATGCTATTCGAATTCAAATTAATACATGGAAATCCAACAATAATATTACAAGTGAAACCTATTATTTTTTATTGGCAAGTTTATTAGAAAGTGCCGATAAAGTAGCAAATACGGCTTCTGTTTATGGCGCATATTTAAAACATCTAAAAAAAACTGCTCAAAAGGAGTTAGTAATGACTCCAGCATTGTTTACGGATAATTCTTCCAATAATTTAGTTTATAATGAAGATAGTAATCAGTTAATTAAAAAGATTAAAGGAGATATTTTGTATTTGGATCCGCCATATAATGCGAGACAATATGGATCTAATTATCACCTATTAAATACAATAGCAAAATACGATGTTTTTGTGCCTAAAGGAAAAACTGGTTTACGAGAATATAATAGATCTAAATATTGTAGCAGGAGAGAAGTGGCATCCGAATTTGAAGCTTTAATTAAAAATGCAAATTTCAAATACATTTTTTTAAGTTATAATAATGAAGGCTTGATGCGTATAGAAGATGTAGAAAATATAATGAAAAAATACGGAACTTACTCTATGGTTTCTACAGAATACACACGATTTAGGGCAGACAAAGCAGCTAACAGAAATCATTTAGCCAATAAAACAGAAGAATATCTTCATATTTTAGTGAAATAGCACGTATTAATTCGGATATTTTTCTAAAGCATTTTTCAATATTTCAACCGAACGAATTAAATCTTCTTTTTTAAGCACATAAGCAATTCTAACTTGGTTTTTACCAGATCCTTTTGTGGAATAAAAGCCACTTGCAGGAGCAACCATAATGGTCTGGTTATTATAATGGAAACTTTCAAGCATCCATTGTGCAAAATGATCGGAATCCTTTACAGGCAACTCAACAATACAATAAAAAGCTCCTTTAGGTTTAGAGACTCTTATACCTTTGATTTTTTGCAATTCGTTAATTAAAGTATTCCTTCTTTCAACATATTCTTCATTTACTGTAGAAAAATAACTTTGTGGCGTATCTAACGCAGCTTCACTAGCAATTAATGCATAAGTTGGCGGGCTTAAACGAGCTTGTGCGTATTTTAATACAGTGGCAATTAACGCTTTGTTTTTAGAAACTACACAGCCAATTCTTGCACCACACATGCTATATCGCTTGGAGACAGAATCAATTAGAATAGCGTGTTGTTCTAGTCCTTTTTCTTCCATAACGGAATGGTGTTTTAAACCATCATAAACAAACTCACGATAAACTTCATCGGCAATTAAAAAAATATCATGTTTTAAAACAATTTCTTTTAATTTTAAAATTTCTTCTTTGGTATATAAATAACCTGTTGGGTTGCCAGGATTACAGATAATAATTGCCTTTGTTTTAGGCGTTATTGCTTTTTCAAACTCACTAATTGATGGTAAAGCGAAACCATTATCTATCGTAGAGATAATCGGTTTAACTGTTACACCATTTGCAGTTGAAAATCCATTATAATTAGCATAAAAAGGCTCAGGAATGATTATTTCATCTCCAAAATCAGTTACACTACCAATAGTAAAAAGTAGTGCTTCCGATCCGCCTGTAGTAACCACAATATCATTTGCAACAAGAGTAATGTTATTTGCTTTATAATAAGCAACTAATTTGTTTCTATAAACCTCAGAACCTTCGGAGCGTGCGTAAGCAAGAACATCTATATCTGCATTTTTAACAGCATCAAGAGCTATTTGTGGTGTATTAATATCTGGTTGCCCAATGTTAAGATGAAAAACAGAAGTGCCTCTTTTTTTTGCATCTTCGGCAAAAGGTACTAATTTTCGTATTGGGGATTGTGGCATTTTAACACCTTTACTTGATATTTTTGGCATAATTAGTGAGGTTTAATTTTATACAAAAATGCAAAATTATTCATTAGAAAACCAATTTTAAAACAATTTTATTTAACGTTAAAATGTGTTAAATTTAATGCTAAACGAGTATTATATTGTATTTTTAAAATAGAATAATTTTTATTTTACATGAAAAAAAAAATATCCTTATTTCTTCTCTTATTTTTTTTGTTGCGTGTTACAGCCCAAAATTCATTCAATATAATAAAAGATAAAAAAACAGAAAAAATAACCTTTAAATTTATTAATAATATAATAATAATACCAGTTGAACTCAATGGAAAAAAACTCAATTTTATTTTAGATACAGGCGTTAAGCAATCTTTACTTTTTAATGTTGGCTCTAAAAAAATGATAGAATTAAATGAAGTTAAACGGGTTACAATAAGAGGCTTAGGCAGTGTGAAGTATTTTGATGCGTTACAATCTAAAAATAATTTATTGCGAATTAATGATGTCTATTGTAGTGATTTTAATATACTGGTAATTTTAAATGAAGAGTTTGATTTTTCTGCTCGAATGGGATTGGATATTCATGGTATTATTGGTAGCGAATTATTTACCGACTTTATTGTAAAAATTAATTATGCCAGAAAAAAAATAACAGTTACAAAACCAGCTTATTATAAATATAAAAAATGCAAGAATTGTCACGAGTTCCCTTTAATTTTTCACCATAACAAACCATATATAAATGTAAAAATATCAGGTAAAGATAAAGTAAAAATCCCTGTCAAACTATTATTAGATACTGGTTCAGGAGAATCATTGTGGTTGTTTAAAAACAGTTCTTCGAAAATATCTATACCAAAAAAGAATTTTAAAGCGTTTTTAGGTAAAGGATTAAGCGGTGATATTAACGGAAATAAAAGCAAACTAAAATCTTTAGAAATAGGTGTTTTTAAATTTGAGAATTTAATTGTCTCTTATCCGGATTCTCTTTCAGTTTTCGATAAGAAGTTGGTTTTTAATAGAAATGGCATACTTGGCGCTGAAATTTTAAAACGATTTCATGCAATATATGATTATCCCAATAAAAAAGTTACCTTTAAAAAGAACAATAAATATTTTAAAAATAAATTCACTTATAATAAAAGTGGATTAGATATCATTCATAATGGAAAAATGCTAATTCAAGAAAAAAAATCATTTATTAATTTTAATGAAGACAGTTATCAAAATGTAGCTAAAGAATATTCTACGTTTTCCTATGCCTTTAAAAAATCTTTTAGAGTAAGTTTTGTTAAAGAAAATTCACCAGCACTTAAGGCTGGAATTAAAAAAGATGACATTATTTTAGAACTAAATGGCTTGCCTATTTATACATATACTTTAGCAAACATAATGTATAAATTATCAGGAAAAGGAAATAAGAAAATCACCTTATTAATAAAGAGAAATGGCCTTCGTATTAAGTATAAAATAAAATTAAAAGAATTATTATAATTGTTAACAATTAACCTAAAAGTTACTAGTATTTTTTTAGTATAAAATACAAACTATTGTACTTTTGTTTTATAAATATCTAAATTATGCCAATAACTTTACAATTAGAAAAATTCTCAACACAAGTAAGACGCGATATTGTTAGAATGGTGCACGATGTACAATCAGGTCATCCAGGTGGTTCTTTAGGATGTACAGAGTTCTTAACTGTTTTATACCAAAAAGTTTTAAATTATACAACCGATTTTAAAATGAATGGTATTGGAGAAGACCTTTTCTTTTTATCTAACGGACATATTTCGCCAGTTTTATATAGTGTTTTAGCTCGCAGTGGTTTTTTTCCAATTGAAGAACTATCTACCTTTAGAAAATTAGGAACTCGCTTACAAGGACATCCTACAACTCATGATAATTTACCAGGCATTAGAATGTCTGCTGGTTCATTAGGGCAAGGTATGTCTGTAGCTATCGGAGCTGCACAAGCAAAAAAATTAAACGATGATACGCATTTTATCTACACTTTGCATGGCGATGGTGAATTGCAAGAAGGACAAAACTGGGAAGCTATTATGTACGCAAGTGCTAATAAAATAGACAATTTAATTGCAACGATTGATTATAATAAAGCGCAAATTGACGGCTCTACCGATGATGTTTTGGCTTTAGGAGACTTAAGAGCTAAATTTGAAGCCTTTGACTGGTTGGTTATTGATGTTAAAAAAGGTAACGATGTTGCAAGTATAATTAAAGGGTTAAATGAAGCTAAAAAAATTGCAGGTTTTGGTAAGCCCGTTTGTATTTTATTACATACCGAAATGGGTAATGGTGTTGATTTTATGATGGGATCACATGCTTGGCATGGCAAACCGCCATCCGATGAACAATTAGAAATTGCTTTGGCTCAAAACGAAGAAACTTTAGGTGATTATTAAAAATTTCTATAAATTTTATTAAAAAGGATATAATATTTTGCTTTAATAATATCTCGTTTTACCTTTAATGTAGGTGTTAAGTGACCAGAATCTGTATTCCATTCTTCTGGTGTTAACTCAAAACGTTTTATTTTTTCCCATTGCCCTAAGTTTTCATTAACTAGATTAATTTCGGATTGAATTTTTTCAATGACAAATTTGTTTTTAATTAATTCTTTAAAATCAGATTCATTACTATCTACTAATTCTTTTAATAAATCAAAGTTTGGCTGTATTATAGCTGCAGGAAATTTTTCACTTTCACCAATTACAATCAATTGTTCAATAAATAGTGATTTTTTTAATTCACTTTCTATTTTGGATGGGTTTATATATTTTCCACCAGAAGTTTTAAAATTTTCTTTTTTTCTACCAGTAATATAGAGAAAGCCATCTTCGTCAATTTTTCCTAAATCACCAGTTTTAAAATAACCATTTATAAAAGAACTTTCGGTTTTATCTATATCCTTATAATAACCAATCATATTGTTTGGTCCTTTTGTTAATATTTCACCATCATCTGCAATTTTTACTTGTACTTTTTCAATTGGTCTACCAATCGTACCAATTCTAAGTCCATTATCATTAGGTGAATTTACCGAAATCACAGGTGAAGTTTCGGTTAAACCATAACCATTAAAAACTGGTATTCCAGCAGCATTAAAAATCCGTGAAAGGTTTGGTTGTAATTTTGAGCTTCCACAATACATTGCTTTTATGTTACCACCAAGTGCTTTTTGCCATTTTGAAAAAATCAATAACCTTGCTCTAGACAAACTCCTTTCGTAACTTCCTCCATTTTCTCCATATGGTTCAAATTTATAACCTAAGTCGATAGCCCAATTAAATAATTTCTTTTTAATTGTACCTAATTCTTTTCCTTTTGCAATTATATTATCATGAATTTTTTCTAATAATCTTGGCACAACTGTTATAATATGTGGTTTAATTACGTTTAAGTCAGCCCCAATAGTTTCTATACTTTCAGCAAAACTTATAGAGAACCCATAATATTGATATAAATACAACATCATTCTTTCATAAACATGGCTTACTGGTAAAAAACTAAGGATTTTAATTTGTTCTTTAATAATAGGTATTACAGCTTTACAGGCATGAACATTACTAAGAATGCTTTCGTGAGATAACATCACGCCTTTTGGTTTATCGGTTGTTCCTGAAGTGTAAATTATAGTAACCAAATCACTTGGCTTTATGCTGTTTTTGATAGCGTCAACTTCGTTCTGATTGTCTAATTTTTCACCTATTTCTATTAATTTTTCTAAAGATAGATGTTCTGAATTGTCTAAAGTAGCTATCGTTTTAAGTGTTGGTATTTTAACCTTAACAGCATTAATTTTAGTATAGAGTTCTTTGTTTGCAACAAAACAAAATTTAACATCAGCATGATTGAAGATATACTCTATATCTTGCTTGCTTGTAGAATCATAAACGGGAACACCAATAGCACCAACTTGCTGTATTGCCATATCGGCAATATGCCATGCTGTTCGGTTTCTATTAGTAACAATTGCGATTTTATCATTAGGTTTAATGCCTAAGTCTAAAAGAGACTTACTTATATTTTGAAATTTTGAAATAAATTCCTCTGTAGATGTATTTTTCCAAACACCTTGGTTTTTTGTTACAAAAGCTAAGTCTAATGCGTATTTTTCTAATTGAAAAAAAGGAATATCAAAAAGTCTTTTAACTATAGCCATAGTGTGTTATTTATTAATTTTAATTAAAAGTTCTTAATTTTGAAAGTATTGATCCATATAACTAGAATAAGTTAATGACTTATCTTCTAAAACACCAATGAAATAATTTTCAGAAGTGAGTGTGCCTGAATGCTTTTCAATATTACTTAAGGTGGTATATGTTTTTCTTAATTCTTGAATCTTTAATGGATTCACTTTGGTATAATATAAATAGATACAATCTATATCTCTTGTTAATTCATTAACTTTAAAATCGATATTAATTTGCAACCAAAAATAAGCACCCTTTTTTGCGATATACTTTATTATGGTTCTTGTTTTTGTTTTTTTAAAAATAGACATCCAAACATGATCAGTAATAGTGCTAGGCATATCGGGATGTCTTAAGATGCTAACATCTTGACCAATTAGTTCATGAATTTTATAACCAGATAAATTAATAAATGAATCATTAGCATATTCAATTACACCCTTATTATCGATTTTTATCATAAGAGTTTCATCACTATCAAAAACAATTTCGTTATCTATCGGGCTTGGTTTTTCGTACATTTAAAATAATTTTCATTAAATTATTAAGGGTTTACAAATGTATATTAATAATTCAATAAAGGCTTAACTTCTGTACATTTTCTCATATAAATCATTATATTTTTTGCGAATTTCGTTCCTTTTAGTCTTAAAAGTAGGTGTTAGTAATTGATTTTCAACACACCAAACTTCCGGAGTTAGTTCAAATAATTTTATTTGTTCCCATTTACCAAATTTTTCATTACATTTAATAACTTCTTTCTCGATTCTTTTATAAACTTTTTTATTTGAAATTAATTCTTCATTTGATAACCCGTATGCTATGTCTTTTCTATCACACCATTCTTTTACAAATATAAAATTAGGTTGAATTACAGCAGTAGGCATTTTTTCACCTTCGCCAAAAACCACTATTTGCTCAATAAATTGAGATTGTTTTAATTCGTTTTCTAATAATACTGGAGAAACGTATTTTCCGCCAGAGGTTTTGAAAATTTCTTTTTTTCGACCAGTAATCTTTAAAAAACCATCTTTATCAAATGCACCTTTATCACCAGTATGAAAATAATCGCCAGTCATTACTTCGGCAGTTTTTTCGGGATCTTTATAGTATCCTAACATAACATTTGGTCCTTTTACTAATATTTCATCATCATCCGCAATTTTAATTTCAACATTTTCAATTACTTTACCGACAGTTCCAATTCTAAAATTGTCAAAATCATATTGATTTACAGTAACAACAGGTGAGGTTTCGGTTAAACCATAACCTTCCATTATTTGCATACCAGCGGCAGTAAAAACTCTAGCGATTCTAGGCTGTAAAGCTGCGCTTCCTGAAACCATTGTCGTAATATTTCCACCTAAAGCGGCTTTCCATTTACTAAAAATTAATTTACGAGCTATGGCTAATTTTTTTTCATAAAGCCAACCGTTTTGCCCGTATGGCTCGTATTTTAAACCTAATTCAACAGCCCAAAAGAATAAGTTTTTTTTAATGCCTGTTAATTGTGATCCTTTTGCAATAATACCATCGTAAATTTTTTCTAATAAACGAGGCACTACACTCATAAAATCAGGATTAACTTCGTTTAAATTATCTTTAATTTTTTCAATAGATTCCGCATAATATATCGCACTACTATTATAAATATATAAGTATTGAATCATTCTTTCAAAAATATGGCAAACAGGTAAAAAACTCATTACTTTAGATTCACCAACTAATATCGGAAGTCTTTTTTTACTCGCTAAAACATTGCTTACAATATTTCTATGAGAAAGCATAACGCCTTTAGGTACTCCAGTAGTACCAGATGTATATATTATAGTTGCTAAATCATCTGATTTTACATTGTCTTTTAATTTATCAACTTCTTTTTGATTAGAAGTATCTTCTCCTAACGTTAAAATTTCCTCCCAACTATCACAACCTTTAATTGTATCAAAAGAATATATATTTTTTAAAGATTTCACATTTTTCTTTATGCTATTTGCTTTTTTAAATAATTCTTCATCGGATAAAAAACAATAAATAGATTCCGAATGATTAAAAACGTATTCATAATCCTTAGAAGAAATGGTTGGATAAATTGGAATGTTTTGAGCACCAATTTGTAAGATACCAACATCCATAATATTCCATTCCGTTCTATTTGAACTTGATATGACGGCAATTTTATCATTTGGCTTAACCCCTAATCGTAATAAACCTCTACTTATTTGATTGGCTTTGTTTATAAATTCTTGAGATGAAGTTGATTTCCATTCTCCATCATATTTTGTAACTAACGCGTTATCAATAGGTTTGTTTTCTAGTTGGTAAGATATAAAATCAAATAGTCTGGTTATTTCCATTGTTGTAAATTTTAATTTAAAGTAGATACGCAATTTAAAAAAAATGTTGGTAATTAGAAAAGATTTTGACTTCTATTTTTTAATGTATTATGTATCTTTGTCATCAATTAAAGAAAAATACAAGTATATAAATGAAAATATCCTATAATTGGCTTAAACAATTTATTGAAATTGATTTAGAAATTGAGCAAATAAGCGAACTTTTAACAGATTTGGGTTTAGAAGTTGAAGGCATTGAAACCATAGAGTCTATAAAAGGCGGTTTAAAAGATATTGTTGTAGGCGAAGTAATTACTTGTACGCAGCATCCTAATGCAGATAAACTTAAAATAACAACAGTTAATATTGGTTTAGAGAAGCCCATTCAAATTGTTTGTGGTGCTTCCAATGTTGCGGCTGGTCAAAAAGTTCCTGTGGCAATTATAGGCGCTATTTTGTATGACGATAATAGTGGGTCGTTTACTATTAAAAAAAGTAAATTGAGAGGTGAAGATAGTCACGGAATGATTTGTGCCGAAGACGAGTTAGGCTTAGGGTCTAGTCATGAGGGCATTATGGTATTAGGAGATGAATTAATTCCCGGCACCTTAGCTTCTAAGGTTTTTGATATAGAAACAGATTATATTTTTGAAATTGGCTTAACACCTAATAGAGCAGATGCCATGAGTCATTATGGTGTAGCGCGTGATTTACGTGCTGGTTTAATACAATTAGGACATAAGGCATCTTTAAAAACATCCTTAGTAAGTAATTTTCATGTTGACGAAAGAACATTTAAAATAGATATTGATGTTGCCGATTCTAAATTAGTGCCTCGATATGTAGGCGTTTCTATTACAAACATCATAGTTGAAGAATCTCCTAAATGGTTGCAAAATCGACTAAAATCAATTGGTATTACGCCAATTAATAATATTGTTGATATTACCAATTATGTAATGCATGACATTGGGCAACCATTACATGTTTTTGATGCTTCAAAAATATCAGGTAATAAAATTAAAGTAAAAACTTTAGATAAAGGAACAAAATTCACCACTTTAGATGGTGTAGAACGTAACTTACATCAAGACGATATTATGATTTGTGATGCAAATGATAATCCGCTATGTATTGCAGGTGTTTTTGGTGGAATAGATTCTGGTGTTACCAATAATACCACACGTATATTTTTAGAAAGTGCCTATTTTAACTCTATTTCAATACGAAAAACGGCCAAAAGACACCAATTAAATACCGATGCTTCTTTCCGTTTTGAAAGAGGTATTGATCCAGAAATAACGGAATATGCATTAAAAAGAGCTACAATGCTTATTAAAGAAGTAGCTGGCGGAAAAATAACGTCTAATATTGTAGAAATTTACCCTAAGAAAATTGAAAATTTTGAAGTTTTGGTTTCTTATGGAAATATAAACAAAATCATTGGTGAAAAAATTCCGAAAGATATTATAATGAATATTTTAGCCTCTTTAGATATTAAAATAAACAATCAAACTAATTCAGGCTTAGGTTTAACTGTTCCTGCGTACCGTGTTGATGTTCAGCGAGAAGCGGATATTGTAGAAGAAATTTTGAGAGTATATGGGTATAATAATATTATCACATCCAATAAAGTAAATACCTCTATTTCATCTTTTGATAAATACAATAATACTGCTCTAGAAAACGTGATTGCCAACCAGCTAACAGCACAAGGTTTTAATGAAACAATGGCAAATTCATTAACAAAACCCGCTTATATTGAACTCTCCGAAAATTTAAATGCCGATTATAATGTTACCATGTTAAATCCTTTGAGCAATGACTTGTCCGTAATGCGACAATCTATGCTGTTTAGTGGTCTAGAATCGGTTGTTTATAATCAAAATCGTAAAAATGCTAATATTAAATTTTTTGAATTTGGAAACACGTATTATAAATTTAACGAAACCTATGAAGAAAATAAACATCTAACACTTTTTATTTCAGGCAATAGAGTTAAAGAAAGTTGGAATCTTGTTTCAAAAACATCCGATTTTTTTTATTTAAAAGGTATTGTACAAACTATTTTAGAAAGATTAGGTTTAGAAAATTTAAAAACTACACCAATTAAAAACGATATTTTTTCCGAAGGAATTACCTTACAAAAAGGTAAAATTAAATTAGTTGAACTTGGCATTGTAAACACTTCTATTTTAAAGAAATTTGGAATTAAAGATGCAGTACTTTTTGCTGATTTTGATTGGAAGCATATTATGCAAGTAATAAAGAAAGGAAATTTTAATGTTTCCAGTCTACCTAAATATCCATCGGTTAAACGAGATTTGTCTTTATTGATTGATGAAAAAACCACTTTTAAAGAAATCTACAATCTCGCCAAACAGACCGAACAAAAATTATTAAAAGAAGTAGATCTTTTTGATGTTTATCAAGGTGAAAACCTACCAAAAGGAAAAAAATCATATGCGGTTAACTTTATCTTGCAGGACAATGAAAAAACCCTAGAAGATAAAGAGATAGATAAGGTGATGGAGAAATTACAAAACACATTTAAAAAACAATTACAAGCAGAATTAAGATAAAATGTACAAATTATTAATACGACCGATTCTATTTTTATTTGACACTGAAAAAGTACACCATTTTACATTTACACTTATAAAAATCACATTTAAAATACCTTTTATAAAGTATATTATCTCTAAGTTATATAATGTAGAAAGTGCGAACTTAGAGCGTCAATTATTTGGTTTAAATTTTAAAAACCCAATAGGTCTTGCCGCTGGGTTCGATAAAAACGCTGTATTAATTGATGAATTGGCCGCATTTGGTTTTGGTTTTATTGAAATAGGAACCGTTACGGCAGTTGCACAAGTAGGTAATCCTAAAAAAAGGTTATTCCGATTAAAAGAAGATAAAGCAATTATTAACAGAATGGGATTTAATAATGATGGTGTTGATGTGGTTGTTGAACGCTTAAAAAAAGTAAAATCGTCTATTATAATTGGTGGAAATATTGGGAAAAATAAAATTACTTCAAATGAAAAAGCAGTAGATGATTATGTAATTTGTTTTCAAAAATTATTTAATTATGTGCATTATTTCGTTGTTAACGTAAGCTTACCTAACACGCCTAATTTAAGAGAGTTACAAGACAAAGAACCGCTGACACATATATTGAATTCTCTACAAGAAATTAATCGAAAAAAAAAGAATCCAAAACCTATATTACTAAAAATTGCACCGGATTTAAGCACGGAACAATTACAAGATATAATTGAGATTGTAGCAACTACTAAAATTGATGGTATTATTGCATCTAATACTACTATAGAAAGAAAAAATTTACAATCTAATACTAAAAATGAAACTGGTGGACTTAGTGGCTTACCTGTTAAAAATAAAAGCAACGAAATAATTGAGTTTCTTTCGGAAAAATCTAACAAAGCATTCCCAATAATTGGTGTTGGTGGTGTTTTTAATGCCAAGGATGCTAATGAAAAAATTTCTAAAGGTGTGGATTTAGTTCAAGTATTTACTGGTTTTATCTATGAAGGTCCAAGTATCATAAAACGCATCTTAAAAACTATTAAGTAATATGAAAAAACAATTAGGTAGATTTATATTTTTTATTTTTGGTTGGAAAACGGAGTACAAACAAGAATTTAGATCGGATAAATGCGTAATGATTGCTGCACCACATACTTCTAATTGGGATTTGGTTTTTGCAATGGCATACTATTGGAAATATGAAGTAGATGCCAAATTTTTCATAAAAGACGATTGGACAAAAGGTTTTGTTGGCTATTTTATTAAGAAAATGGGTGGAATAGGTGTTACAAGAGGTAAGAAAAATAATTTAGTTGATTTTGCAGTTAAGAATTTTAAAGAGAAAGAAAAATTTGTACTTTTAGTACCTGCTGAAGCTACGCGAAAACGTGTTAAAAAATGGAAAAAAGGTTTTTATGTTATTGCACAAAAAGCCAATGTACCTGTCGCCATGGGATATTTAGATTATAAATATAAATTTTCTGAAGTTGGAGGTTTAATGAGCCTTACCGATGATTTTGAAAGTGACATGCAAGTAATTCAAGATTTTTATAGCGATAAAAATGCTAAATATCCTGAGAATTATAATAAGCAAATTTATTAAGAGATAATTTTGCCATCAATAATAACAAAATCAATCAAATTACTCCCAAAAGCATAAGGCAACTTTGCATACGAGTTTATTTTTTTAGTAATAATTAAATTCGCTTTTTTACCAATAGTAATACTTCCGTGCGTTTGAGATAAATCCATAGCGTATGCACCATTTAGGGTTGCTGCATTGATAGCTTCTTCGGGAGTCATTTTCATTTTTATACAAGCTGTGGCAACTACAAAGTTCATATTTCCGCTAGGAGTAGAGCCAGGGTTGTAGTCACTTGCCAAAGCTAAGGGCAAGCCACTATCTATAATTTTTCGTGCAGGCGTATACGGAATACTTAAAAAATACGAACAACTAGGCAAAGCAACAGGCATAATTTCACTGCCTTTTAAACTTTTTAAATCTTCGTCCGTTAAAACTTCTAAATGATCTACACTTAACGCATTGTTTGCAACACTTATTTGCACTCCGCCAATACTAGTAAACTGATTAGTGTGTATTTTAGCTTGTAATCCATGTTTTTTACCAGCCAAAATAATTCGCTCGGTTTGTGTGACTGTAAAATAACCTGTTTCGCAAAAAACATCTATAAAATTTGCTAAATTATCCGAAGCTACTTTGGGTAATATAACTTCGCAAACTAAACTAACGTAAGCATCTTTATTATCTTTGTATTCTTTAGGGAAAGCGTGCGCTCCTAAAAAAGTAGTTTTTATAGTAATTGGGTAATTAGCAGCTAATTTTCTTGCTACTTGTAGCATTTTGAGTTCCGCATCTAAAGTCAATCCATAGCCTGATTTTATCTCAACTGCGCCAGTACCTAAATGCATTATTTCTTCTAACCTTTCCGCTGATTGCGTGTACAAATCATCCAAAGACGTTTCCTGTAATTTTTTAGCAGAGTTTAAAATTCCGCCACCTTTTTCGGCTATTTCTGTATAGCTTAAGCCATTAATTCTATCTACAAATTCATTTTCTCTATTGCCAGCATAGACTAAATGTGTGTGGGAATCGCACCAAGATGGTAAAACTATTTTACCAGTTGCATCTATGGTTTTTTTATATGTCGATTTAGGTAAATCGCTCATTTCTCCAAAACCCACAATCAAATCATCTTTAATCACTAAATAAGCATTTTTAATACTTGGCAGCTCTTTCATAGCTTTACCAGCTATTTTTCTTATAGATGTATCTCTAATCTGAAGTAATTCTTGAATGTTTTTAATTAATGTAAGCATTAGTTTTATTTGTAAAGAAATTAGTTTATTGAAAACTAATAATTCAAATGTTTATATTTGCGTAAAGATATAAAACTATGCTAATACCAAAAAATGAATATGCATCCTTTTACGAAACGTACATCTCTATAGTTTATAAAGCGGATAAAAGTTTAGTAGAAAACTTACAAAACAGCTTGATTAAACTCTTTAAAATCTTTGCCGAATTACCAGAAGAAAAACAAAATTATGCTTATGCAGAAGGCAAATGGACTATAAAAGAGTTACTGTTACATATGATTGACACCGAAAGAATTATGGCGTATAGAGCATTGAGAATATCCAGAAATGAAAAAGTAAATTTACCAGGGTTTGATGAAAATGAGTATGTAATAAATTCTAATGCCGATGAGATCCCTTTTATAGATTTATTAAAAGAATTTTCTTTAGTAAGAAAAACTACAATTGCTATGTTTAAAGGTTTTAATGATGAAATGCTTTTGCGAATAGGTAATGCCAGTGATAGCCCTATTTCGGTAAGAGCTTTGGGTTATATTTTAACAGGGCACGTTTTGCATCATTTAAAAATAGTTGAAGAACGTTATTTGTAATATAGCAAACTATTTTTTTGCAATAGGACTTACAATTTTAACATCACTAAAAGCAATAACACCTCTAATTACGGAATCAATAGTGGATTTTAAAGCTTCAATTAATTGCATTTTAAGTTGTGATTTATGATACAATAAACTTACTTCTCTTGCAGGAACAGGTTCTTTAAATTCCCTTAGAAGTATTTGGTCTTTTTCAGATAAATCTAAGGTTTGTAAATAGGGCAATAAAGTCATACCCAATCCTTCTTTTGACAATTTCAGAAGTGTATTAAAACTACCGCTTTGTAATTGAAAACCACTCTTCAGTTCTTTAGCATTTGAACCACAAAGGTTTAAGATGTTATCTTTAAAACAATGCCCATCTTCTAATAATAATATATCCTCAATTTCCAAATCATTTACATCAATTTTTTTGAAACTAAATAGGCGATGTTTTTCTGAAACATAGGCAACAAAAGGCTCGTAATATAAAACACGTTCTTTTATAACATCATTTTCTAAAGGTGTAGCAGCAATGGCAGCATCTATATAACCATCGTTTAATTTTTTGACAACTTCTTGAGTAGTTAATTCTTCTATTATTAAATTCACATTTTTGTATTTTTTAATAAATATCTTTAAGAAAAGAGGCAATAATGTAGGCATTATAGTTGGTATAATGCCTATTTTAAAATCGCCACCAATATAACCTTTTTGTTGCGCTACAATATCTTTAATACGGTGACTTTCGTCTACAATTACTTTAGCTTGCTCTAAAATTTTAGTGCCAATTTCAGTTAATTGTAAGGGCTTTTTCTTTCGATTAAAAATCAAAACGTCCAACTCATCTTCTAATTTTTGAATTTGCATGCTCAAAGTAGGCTGTGTTACAAAGCACTTCTCTGAAGCAAGTGTGAAATTTCGATACTTAGCTACGGCTAATACATATTTTAATTGCGTAATGGTCATTAATAAGTTTTTTTGATAAAGATACTACTATAATCAATAATAATTATACTAAGAATGTCTTTTTTTGTGTAAATCATACAACTTTTATAATCTTATTAACATTATAAATAGCTTTATATTTAATATAATTATTTT
>CAZOQL010000045.1:0-17443 GCA_964582005.1 uncultured Flavobacteriaceae bacterium
CCTAAAAAACCAATAATATAAAAAACAGTTAAAATATAAGCAATAATCAGTATAATATCTAGTAAAAATGCCAAAATCCGTTCACCTAAACTAGCAGCAGTAAAACTAATATTTACATTTTGGGTGGTATTAATTTGTAACTCACTCATTTATTTTTTATTTTCGCTCCACTTATGCGTGAAGCTTCTTTTATAAAACAGAATAAACAAAAATGGCTAGACTTTGAACAGCAAATATTTGCTAAAAAAGAGACTAATCCAGATAGTTTAGCAAGTTTATACATACACTTGATTAATGATTTGTCTTATGCACAAACTTATTATCCCAAAAGTAAAACAATTCTCTATTTAAACAACCTTGCGGCTAAATCTTTTCAAAAAATCTACAAAACTAAAAAAGAGGATAAAAATAAAGTAGTCCATTTTTTTAAGAACGAACTACCTTTATTAGTATATCAATATAGGCGATATTTAGTATATGCTTTTTTATTTTTCTTCGTTTTTGTTGCAATTGGCGCATTGTCAGCAGCCAATGATCATACATTTGTTCGGTTAATTTTAGGCGATCAATATGTAAATATGACCCTAGAAAATATTGAAAATGGTAATCCAATGGCGGTTTATAGTAAAAGTTCTAATTGGGGAATGCATATTGGTATTACGTTAAATAATTTAAGGGTTGGTTTACTCGCCTATATATATGGTATATTCGGTGGTGTTGGCACTGTTTATATATTATTTCAAAACAGTATTATGCTAGGTTCTTTTCAATATTTTTTTTATGAGCAAGGTGTTTTTGGCGAAAGTTTACGTGGTATTTGGATTCACGGCGCTATGGAAATTTTCGCTATTGTAATTGAAGCAATGGCAGGTTTAATATTAGGTGCAAGTATTTTATTTCCTAATACGTATTCAAGATACGAATCTTTAAAACGCGGCGTTGTTGACTCTTTAAAAATAGTTATAAGTACAATGCCATTTACCATTGCAGCAGGTTTTTTAGAAGGCTATGTTACCCGATATTCTAATATAATGCCGCATTGGCTTTCTGTTGGAATTATTTTAATAACCTTATTTGCAATTTCATTTTATTTTATTATCTATCCTAAACTAGTTTATAGAAAACTACAAAATCAATTAATTCCACAACCAAATTAAAAAAAGATGCAGTTATTAAAAATTAGAAATTTCAGTACTTTTTTTTCCGATACGTTTAAGTTTATTCGAGAAAATGGGAAACATTTTTTTACGAATTATTTTATTATTAATGGTGTTTTTTTACTGATAACCTTACTAAAAAATTACAATACTGAAATTGGGTCATTTTCTTTCGTTTTTGAAATGGTATTTGCGTTGTTTTCAATGATTTTCGGATTAATTAATTGGACATTTGTAACCATTTATATGATACTTTACAATAAATTAGGAACCAATTTTAATTACAGAGATATCTTAAATTATTATAAAGAAAATATTGGTAAAATAATCATATTCATTTTAGTGAGTATTTTATTAGCAATACCTGCAATTATCATATTTTACATTGCTTTTTTTATATCTATCATAACCTTAATTGGACCATTTTTAGTCTATGCCTCTTTTATTATTTGGTTTACGTTGGCTTTTTACGAATACTTAAATACCGATAAACCTGTTTTTGATTGCTTTGGCTATTCTTTTACGCTTTTTACCAAAAAGTTTTGGGCAACCACAGGTAGTACTGCTTTATTGCTAGTGATTATTGGTATTATATATGGTTTTGCACTTGGTATTTTAGGTATTTTTTCTTCCTTTATGGATATGAATAAAAGTGGCGATGCGCTTAATACTTATGTTAAAACATTAGAAGCATTCTCAGCTCCCAAAGTACTGGTTGTAATGACTTTTTTATCTATATTATATGTGTTATTACAAATTAGTCAAGGTATTATCTACTTTAGTCAAAAAGAATTGTTAGAAAACATTAGTGCAAACAAAACCATAGATGAAATAGGTAAAATAGAAGAATAATAAAAAACAATTTCACAGATAGCCGATTCCAAAATAAACAAATCCACAAACAAACAATCATCAAAGCCCTAATTTACATATTTTTATTCCTAAGTTTTGGATCTCATTATGCCGTTACAACATCTGTTAAAGATAGTTTAGATATAGATACGTATTCTATTATAAAAGTTAGAAAACCAATTAGTAAAATACACCAAAAATACAAAGGAAACGCCTTTATATATAAAGAAACCAATAAAGAAAAGGCTTTGAGTATGTGGCAACGTTTCAAACTTTGGTTAACGGAATGGATTACCGATTTATTTGACATTAAAAAACCGGATATTTCTCAAAAAATAGTAATCGTTTTATTGCGTGTTATTGGTATATTTATTTTATTATTTGTGATTTATAAAATTGTAAAATTAATACTAAATGATGATGGGAATTGGATTTTTGGTAGAAAGTCCGATAGTGTGAAATTACATATTTCCAATATAGAACAAGACATACACAATACCGATTATTTTGTAAAAGTAACCGAGGCATTACAAAATAATAATTACCGTTTAGCTATTCGCTATTACTATTTACTATCGTTAAAAAGACTATCGGAAAAAGGAAAAATTAATTGGGATTCCGAAAAAACAAATTATGATTATTACCAAGAAATCAAAGAAACGGAATTAAAAAAACAATTCCAATATATTTCATACATCTACGATTATTGCTGGTACGGCGAGTTTGATATAGATAAAAACGAATACGATACAAGTGAAAAAGCGTTTAAAAATTTAATGAATTTGATTTAACCATTGCATAAAACTTTAAAAATATATCTTATTATTTTCGTTGCTATTTTATTAGCAATGGTTATTAATGATATAAACAAACCTAAACCAATTGATTGGAAGCCTTCTTTTCTATCGTCACATAAATCACCATATGGTTCGTATGTTTTATTTAAAGAATTACCTAATTTTTTTCCAAATGTTACTATTAAAAAGTCTAGAGTTTCTCCGTATGAATTTTTAAATAAGAAAAATAAAAACGAAGAAGAAAAAAATACTTACTTTTTTTTAAATAATTACCTAAGTCTTGGCGAAGAATCTTGCGATGAGTTATTGCGTTTTGTAGAGAAAGGGAATACTGTTTTTATGGCAAGTCATAGTTTTCCTAAACAACTTTTAGATACCTTAAAATTTAAAGTAGCCAATAACTTTGAAGTACAAACTGAAATTATTTTAAAATTAGCTAATAAAAATTTAAGTAAAACCAAATTTAATTATAGCAAAGCAGTTGAAAATACATATTTTAAAGAATTAGATGCAACTTCAACATTGGTTTTAGGATATAATGTACATAATGCTATTGAAAAAGTGAATTTTGTAAAAATAAAATTTGGCTCAGGCTACTTTTTTTTAAACACACAACCTTTCGCATTTAGTAATTATCATATGTTAGAAAGCAATCATGCGGTTTATGTAAGTAACGTTTTATCTTATTTGCCAGATGATACCTTAATTTGGGATGAAAGAAGTAAATCACAAACCGATGAAATTGGTTCACCATTGCGGTTTATACTATCGAAACCAGCCTTACGTTACTTTTGGTATTTGGGATTGTTTACTATTTTCTTATTTATGATTTTTAGAGCAAAACGAAGACAGCGTATCGTACCAATAATTGAAAAATTACCCAATACAACGATTGCCTTTGCCAAAACAATAGGTAATTTATATTACCAACAAGGCGAACCTAAAGATATTATCACTAAAAAAATAACTTATTTTTTAGAATACCTTAGAAAAACGTACTTATTAGACACACAAAACTTAAACTCCCATTTTAAAAAACGATTACATTTAAAATCAGGAGTGCCAAAAGAAGAAATTAATAGATTGATTGATTATATAGTAGATTTACATAATAAAAGTGAGCCAAAAGAAAATTCTTTGGTAACTTTAAATAAATTAATAGATAAGTTTTATCAAAAAACAAAACTATAATGGAAAACACAGAAAATACAAACGAGAAAAATGAAAATATGCAATTTACTAATAGAATTGACCTATCGGAATTACAAGAAGGCGTTGCTGCAATACGAGCAGAATTACAAAAAGTAATTATTGGACAAAAAGATATGATGGATATGCTAATAGCATCTATTTTATCTAACGGGCATTCGCTTATTGAAGGTGTTCCTGGTGTTGCAAAAACCATAACGGCAAAATTAATAGCCAAAACCATGCAGGTAAATTTTAGTAGAATCCAGTTTACACCAGATATTATGCCTTCGGATATTTTAGGAACTTCTATTTTTAATATGAAAGAATCGGAATTTGAATTTAAAGCTGGACCAATATTTTCTAATATTATTTTAATTGATGAGATCAATAGAGCGCCAGCAAAAACACAAGCTGCTTTGTTTGAAGTAATGGAAGAAAGGCAAGTAACCATTGATGGAAAAACCTATAAAATGGAATTGCCATTCTTAGTATTCGCAACGCAAAACCCAATAGAACAAGAAGGAACATATCGTTTACCCGAAGCGCAATTAGATCGATTTTTATTTAAAATAGAAGTAGATTATCCAACTTTAGAAGAAGAAGTAACCATTATTGAAACACATCATAATCGGAAAGAAAAAAATAAGACAGATATAATTAATACGGTTTTAACTGCCGAAAAGGTGGAGAAATTTCAACAACAAGTACAAGAAATAATAATTGAAAAACATTTGATGCATTATATCGCAAAAATTGTAACCAATACTAGAGAAAATCCATTGTTATATTTAGGCGCATCACCAAGAGCATCTTTGGCAATGTTACAAGCCTCTAAGGCATTTGCTGCAATGCAAGGGCGAGATTTTGTAACACCAGACGATATTAAACGAAGCGCAATACCAGTACTGCAACACAGAGTAATTGTAACTCCAGAACGTGAAATGGAAGGCGTAACAAGTAAACAAGTTATAAAACAAATGTTAGAAACTATTGAAATACCTCGTTAATTGCCACGAATAAAATAAGCTAGCAAGAGAATACCAAACAATGAAATTAAAAAAACTATACATAGAACAAAATTTTTTCTACGCATTAATTACGATAGTTATTATGTATGCGTTTTCTTATTTATTTCCAGCGTTACTAAGCGTTACTACAATAATTTTACTAACGTTGTTTGGCTTTGCAGTTTTTGATATTTTAATACTTTTTTTTACAAAAACAGGTGTTCATGCAAAAAGAGTTTTGCCTGAAAAGTTTTCGAATGGTGATGATAACCCGATAGAAATATATCTAAAAAACCACTATACATTTCCTCTTTTTACGAAAATAATTGATGAGATTCCAAATCAATTTCAAAAAAGAGATTTTCTAATTCAACAAAAGATAAAGGCTTCTTCTACAAAAGAATTCAAATACGAATTACGACCAACCGAACGTGGCGAATATTGGTTTGGTAATTTGATTGTTTATGTGCAAAGTCCGTTACGATTAATATCTAGACGATTTAATTTTGAAGATAAAGCAATGGTAATGACCTATCCATCTTTTATGCAATTAAAAAAGTTTGATTTGATGGCAATGGCATATCGGAATGAATACGGTATCAAAAAAATACGAAAAATTGGACAAACCATGGAGTTTGAGCAAATAAAAGAATACGTTTTAGGCGATGATATTAGAACCATCAATTGGAAAGCTACCGCAAAACGAAACCAATTAATGATTAACCAGTTTCAAGATGAAAAATCGCAACCAATTTATTCTATCATAGATAAAGGTAGAGTCATGAAAATGCCTTTTAAGGAATTAAGTTTGCTAGATTATGCCATTAATGCAACTTTGGTAATGAGTAATATTACCATTAAAAAACATGATAAAGCAGGTATGTTATGTTTCTCTAAAAAAGTAGAAAATAGAGTAGTGGCAGAGCGAAGATCAAATCAAATGAATTTAATTCTAGAAACACTTTACAATGTAAAAACAGATTTTAAAGAAAGTGATTTTAGTAGATTATATGCCGATTTAAAAAGAAATATTAAGCAGCGTAGCTTACTTTTTTTATATACCAATTTTGAAACCTTAGATGGTTTAGATAGACAATTAGCCTATTTACAAGCAATAGCAAAGAATCATGTTTTGGTGGTGATTTTCTTTATAAATACCGAATTAGAAGATTTGTTAGATAAGAAAACAGAAACCACTCAAGATATTTATCAAAAAACTATTGCAGAGAAGTTCATGTATGAAAAACGCTTGATTGTAAAAGAATTAAAACGCCGTGGCGTGTATTCTATTTTAACCAAACCAAACAATTTAACGGTTGATGTAATTAATAAATACTTAGAATTTAAAGCTAAAGGAGTTATTTAGCAAACTTAGCACTAAACTTTCTATACAATTGTTTTTGATGTGTGTCTAAGCTAATGTTTCTTCCATTAATAAAAGCTCGTTCTACATTATTAGTTCGCATATCTAAGGCATCGCCTGTTGAAATAAATAAGGTAGCGTCTTTGCCAACTTCTAAAGAACCACTTTGTTTATCAATACCAACAATTTTTGCCGCATTTAAAGTAAGCATTGCTATTGCTTTTTCATAATCTAAACCATAAGCAACTGCTGTACCAGCATAAAAAGGTAAATTTCTCGTATTCATGCGTTCCATATCTCCAGATGGATCTAAGGCAACTACAATACCTGCATCGCTTAATAATTTAGCAGTTTTAAAGGGCAATTTTATATCTTGATCTTCGGTAGTAGGTAAGGAGTGAACCCTTTTTAAAATAACAGCAATATTATTTTTGTTTAACAAATCAGTTAACTTAAAAGACTGAAAAGCACCAACCAATACTACCTTATTAATAGCGTGTTTTGTAGTAAATGAGATAACATCTATAATTTCTTTTTCACCATTAACGTGAATAAATAAGGTTTTATTGCCAGTATATAAACCTTTCATAGCATTGTATTTTAGATTTGTTGCATTTGAATTATTTAATTTGGTTGCTTTAAAAAAACGCGCTATGCTTTGTGTTTGTTTTATGTAATTTTTGTTTTCTTTTAATGAACCTGGTTGCGCCCACCAACCTGTACGTTTAAAAGACGAAGGCCAATTTAAATGAATACCATCATCTTTTTTAACAATAGCATCTTCATAATCCCACGCATCAAATTGTACCATAGACGATGTTCCAGAAATAAAACCACCGCGAGGCGTAATTTGCCCTAATAAAACACCATTAGCTCTAACGGTTTCGGTAATTTTAGATTCTGTATTATAGGCAATAATACTTCGTATGTGTGGATTGAATGTTCCTATTTCATTCAAATCTAAAGTCGCTTTTACAGCATCAATTTCAACCAAACCAAGTGTGGAATTTAAAGCAATAAAACCAGGGTAAATATGTTTTCCTTTGGCTTGAATCACATCTCCTTTAAAATCATTGTTTGTAGTGTTATTTTTAGAAATTAGGGTGATTTTTCCGTTTTCAAAAACAAGTATACTATTTTCAATAACTTGTCCGTTACCAATATGAGCAGTAGCACCAATAATAGCTATTGTTTTACTCTGTTTAGGAGCTGGAGTTTGTTGTCCGAATAATGTAGGTGTAAAGCCTATTAGTAAAAGGTAAATTAGTTTTTTCATTGTTTATAAATTTAAGAATGAATTGTTTGTATTGTCTTTTTTAGTAATCAATCGTTTCACAATGGTAAAGCTTATTTTCTTTCTTTTTTGGTTGCTGTGTTTTAACGCCTTTGTTTTTCTCTTTTAGCAACATGGTTATCAGCGTATTACGTTCCTTTTTGATTAATTTTCGTTGTGCGACATCACGATCTTTATCAAAATAAAGTATGCCGTCAATAATAGTTTTTTCTGCTTTAGCATAAATGGATAATGGGTTGTGACTCCATAAAACAACATCGGCATCTTTGCCAACTTTAATACTACCAACTCTATGGTCAATATGTAATAATTTTGCAGGATTTAAGGTGACGAACTTCCAAGCTTCTTCTTCGCTAACGCCACCGTATTTAACCGCTTTTGCCGCTTCTTGATTTAATCTTCTCGACATTTCGGCATCATCGGAATTAAATGCAACCGTTATGCCTAGTTTGTGCAAAATTGCACCATTGTGAGGTATGGCATCATTTACTTCGTATTTATAAGCCCACCAATCGGAAAACGTAGACGCACCAACGCCATGTAATTTCATTTTGTCGGCTACTTTATAGCCTTCTAAAATATGGGTAAAAGTGTTAATTTTAAAATTGAATTTTTCGGCAACTCGCATTAACATGATTATTTCGGATTGCACATAGGAATGGCAAGTAATAAATCGGTCTTTATTTAAAATTTCGGCAAGCACCTCTAACTCTTCATCGTACCTTGGGTTTTTACCTTGTTTTTTTGCCTCATCATATTCCTTTGCTCTGGTAAAATTATCCATATAAACTTGTTCAACTCCCATTCTTGTTTGTGGGAAACGATGTGAATTGTAAGGTGTTCTAGTATGTTTTACATTTTCACCCAAAGCAAATTTGATAAATTTATGATTTTTGTATTGCATTTCTTCAGGATTTTCGCCCCATTTTAATTTTATTAATGCAGCTCGACCACCAATTGGGTTTGCGGAACCATGTAATAATTGCGAAGTAGTAACGCCACCTGAAAGATTACGATACACGTTAATGTCATTTGATTTAACTACATCTTGAATAGTAACTTCAGCCGAATTATTTTGCCCTGCTTCATTCACACCATTCGAAATGGCAATATGCGAATGTTCATCAATAATTCCAGCAGTCAAATGCTTTCCTGTAGCGTCAATTTCTATAAAAGTATCATTTACTTGATAGGTGCCAGTCGCTACAATTTTATAAATTTTTCCATTTTTTAGGATAACGTCTTTGTTTTTAACGATACCTTCTTTTTCATTCGTCCAAACGGTTACATTTTTAAATATTCTATTTTGTTGTTTCGGTTTTTCTTTAAATCCATAAGCAATATTTGGATACGTAGTCGGACTTACGAATAGTTCTTCTTCTTTTTTTGTTGCTTTTTTCTTTTTAGTCTCTGTTTTTTTCTGTAACTTTTTATGTGCAATCCAAGTAGTTTCTTCTCCATTTTCTAAAATTACTTTTCCACTTAATATCGAATTTTTATTTTTGACTTTAGCAATAAGTCTAATAAACTCCGTTTTAGTAGAGTCTAAAGGGTTGAAAAGCAAGGTAAACCAATTGTTTTTATACGTAACTTTAGATTTTATTTTTAAGGAATCTAACAATAATTTTACTTTTAATTTACTTGGTTTACCAGATAAAGTCAGGTCGTATTTTTTATTTTCTAATTTTATAGTATAACTACCAGTTATGTCTACAATAGTTCTATCATTTATAACATTTTTATAACCTTGTGTCCAGTTTTCATATAGAATACTTTCCTTATCAAAAATAGGTTTTGATGTAATTAAAAAGTTTGCAAATGCACCTTTTTTTAAGGTTCCAATTTTATTTTCTTTTCCTATAAATCTAGCGGGATTTGTTGTTAAAGCTGCTAAAGCTACTTTTTTATCTAAACCATATTTTATTGCTTTCAATAAATTAGATTTAAATTCTTTTGTATCTTTCAGTAAATAAGTTGTTAATGAAAAATCAACATTATTATTTGCCAATATAAAAGGATTACTAGGTGCTTGATTCCAAAAACGTAAATCACTCAATGCAATTTTATCTGCAAAATAAGGATTGGTTACATCATATGGTTTAGGAAAGTTTAAAGGGATGATAAAGCGAACATTAGCTGCTTTTATCTCTTTAATACGTTCAAACTCATTTCCACCACCAACTAAAATATAATTAAGATTAAATTGCTTGCTAATTTTGGCAGCCCTTAAAGCATTTAATTTATCACCTGCATAAAAAATACTAGGTAACTTATTATTATCTAACTGAGCTTGTAAGGAAAAATCGGTTACTTCGGTTTGATTTTTATACCAATTAACATCGGTGTAATATTGACGCAATAAAGCGATCATTCCCATTTGTGATGTTGGGTATATTTGTTTGGTAGAAATACTTCTTTGAAGTGAAAAATGTTGTGCTGTTTTTTGTTCAATTATTCGTTCGTTATTACTCACGGATTCATTCAAACAAGTAAGTAAGGAAGTACCTCTTGCAATACCATCAACTCGATGTGTGTTTAAAGTTCCAAAACCTAAATTTAATAGTTTTTTTGCTTCTTTTTTATCGTATTTAAAAAGAGTAACAGCATTGGTTTCTGGTCGCATATGGTCGTTCCAGTAGTATCCATTTCTTTTAGTATCCCATTGTCGTCTAGGATATTGGTTTTTATCTCTTTTTGGTTTTGCTATACCAAACTCCGTAAATAAATCAATAAATGAGGCGTAAACATACAAGCCTTCTAAGTCTATTATTACTGCATTTTGAGGTATTTTAACGCTAGTGCCAACTGCAACAATTTTTTTATTTTTAATTAGCATAGTCGCATTTTGCAAGACTTTATTTGGTGATATAGAGATAGTTGCATTGGTAAATGCAGTATAACCGTTTGGCGGTGTTTTAATGCCATCGTTTTTTGGAAAATGTTCTTGGGCTGTTATCTGAATGCCTGAGAAAAGGAAAAGTAATATAAAATATTTTTTCATTGAAGTAATGTTTAAAAGCTTAAAAGTAAGTATATATGTTGAAAGTGCTCGTGATTTTTTAAGAATAATAATTGGAGGAAATGCATTAAATTAATTATTAAATTTTCTTTTATAACGAAATCGTTTTAACTTTTTTCTCGTAAGCCATTAATAAACTAACCATTTTACTATAACTTTTTATACCATGTTTTTGATGATTTGCTTTAAGAAATAGATCATATATTTTTTTAAAAAAAGGCTCTAACGGATTGTCGTATTTTTTCCAAGAAGCACGACTTTCGGCAATGTTCTTTTGAATTCCAATTGGGATTCTACCAGAAATTTCTTTGTAAAGTTTAGGATCGGAACGGTAAATTTCATACAAAACGTATTTAAAAGCCATTAAATTACCCGAATATTGAAACAATAAATCGGTATTATTTATTGCAGCTAAATACCCAATAAAATTGGCTTCACTTTCGTTGGCATAACCAATTTGATGTGCTACTTCATGACTTGCAGTTGCGGGAAAGTTAAAATCCAACAAATTATAGTTTACGTGCGCTTCACCTGTTAGCGGATTTAAATAACCACCAAAACCCATAAAACTCATCGGCAAGCTAAACAATGATTTTTTTACTTTTGGTTGCGTATATTCAAATTGCGGATATTTTTTAGCTAAATTAATGTACCCATTAGTAGTTCTACTTAATAATTCTGTTTGTGTTAAGACCGTTTGCACAGGAATCGTATCATTTTTGGTTAATCTAAAATGAATTTTTTGTGTGTTTTGTAATAACTTTTCAGTTAAAATAGCCAATTCATCTATGTGATAGTTTGGAATTTTTAAATCCATATTTTTTTGAACGGATTCTCGGTAATAATTCAATCCCCAAAACAAATAAAAACAGAAATAGAGAATAGATAATTTGGCACCAATACTAAAAAAGGCTTTCGTTATATTTTTTGATTTTTGTTTAAAAAACTTCCAAATACTACGTATAATCCATATAAATGCAATGAAAAGTAAAATATCACCAACTGAAAAAGGAACCCAACCAAAAAGTAATCTAAAAAAATAAGAAATATATGAGTACAAACCATTGGAATAATAAGTTTCTATAAAACTCGGGTATTTTGATAGCCAATTAACTAATAAAATTTGAATTATTAGAAAAATACTTAGAATAACATTCCGTTTTTGCATGTGTCAAAAATAAGTATTTCAGTAATAGTTTAAAATAAATAGAAGAATAAACTTATTAACTAAAAAAGGAGCTTATAAACAATTCTATTAACAATTAATTGAATAAATTTGCTTGTACTAGTTTACGTAAAATTCAATTAATAAATTTACTTTTGCTCTATGGAGAAATCGAAACAATTCACAGAAAATCAAATAAAAAAAGGTAAAATAATTAATTTAGAGAAAGGAAAATTACCACCACAAGCAGTTGATTTAGAACAAGCTGTTCTTGGGGCGATGATGATTGATAAAAAAGGAGTTGATGATGTTATTGATATTTTAAGTACCGATACTTTTTATAAAAAAGAACATCAATTTATTTACGATGCTATTTATAATTTGTTTAAAGATTCCCAACCAATTGATTTATTGACAGTTTCGGATAGATTGATAAAAGAAGGAACTCTACAACAAGCTGGTGGCGATTTATATTTAATAAATTTAACACAAAAAGTATCCTCATCGGCACATATTGAGTTTCATGCACGTATCGTTTTACAAAAATTTATTCAGCGTAAGCTTATTTCTATTTCTAATGAAATTATCACCGAAGCCTATGACGAAACTACCGATGTTTTCGAATTATTAGATACTGCTGAAGCCAAATTGTTTGAAGTTTCTCAAGGTTCTTTAAAAAAGAGTACCGAAGCTGCAGCAAGTTTGGTCGCACAGGCATTAAAAAAGATTCAAGATATTTCTAATACCGAAGGAATGAGTGGCGTTCCTTCTGGTTTTACCAAATTAGACGCTTTAACTTCGGGTTGGCAAGCATCCGATTTGATTATCTTAGCAGCAAGACCTGGTATGGGTAAAACTGCATTTGTAATGTCTATGGCAAAAAATATGGCAATTGATTTTGAAATGCCAGTAGCTATTTTCTCTTTAGAAATGTCATCAATACAATTAATTACCAGAATGATTTCTAGTGAAACGGGGATTTCTTCAGGGAAATTAAAAAAAGGAGATTTGCAACCGCACGAATGGGAGCAACTTAATGTAAAAGTTAAAAAATTATCCGATGCACCAATATTTATTGACGATACACCATCACTTTCTATTTTTGATTTACGAGCAAAAGCAAGACGTTTGGCTTCGCAACATGGTATTAAAATTGTAATAATTGATTATTTACAATTAATGACTGCTGGAAACTCAAAAGGCGGCGGAAATAGAGAGCAAGAAATATCTATGATTTCTCGAAATTTAAAAGCTTTAGCAAAAGAATTAGAAATTCCAGTTATTGCCTTATCGCAGTTATCACGTGCTGTGGAAACTCGTGGTGGAAGTAAAAGACCTCTATTATCTGATTTACGTGAATCTGGAGCAATTGAACAAGATGCGGATATTGTTTCGTTTATTTATCGTCCAGAATATTACGGTAATACCGAATGGGATGATGAAGAGCATACACCTTGTGAAGGTCAAGCAGAATTGATTATTGCCAAGCATCGTAATGGTGGTTTGGAAAATATACGTATGAAATTTACAGGTCATTTAGCTATGTTTTCTGATTTAGAAGAAAATAATTTTGATAATGAATATGCATCAAAAATGAATACAGGTCTAGATACCAATACATTACCAAGTGCTTTAGATGCTTTTGGGGAAGAAGATAATGGCGGAGTTCCTTTTTAATTTTTGTTTAACAAAAAGATGTTAAAAGTTGGAATAATATTTGCTATTTTTAACATCTATTAAAATCTTTTATGAAGAAACTTCTTATTACATTATTATTTTTATTGCTATCTAATGTGATTTTTGCATCTTATATCTTAATTCCGATGGATGATGTTGCACAAAAAAATCATTTAAAAGCCTATGGAATTACGTATTTATCCTTAGAAAAAGGAAATAAAGTAAAATGGTTATTAAATTACCGTGGCGGTTCCTTTTTATTAGAAGATACGCCAATTTTTAGAAAAGAATGCACTATTAGAGGTGTTACGTATGAGGTAATTTCGGATACAGAGGCACTTAGTATTTTGGAAAAAATTAGTAGTCCTTCCCAAAATATGGAAGCTGTTTTATTAGAAAAAGCACCAAAAATAGCAGTATATTCACCTAAAGATAAAGCGCCTTGGGACGATGCGGTTACGATGGTTTTGAATTATGCAGAAATCCCGTATGATGTCATTTACGATGAAGAGGTTTTAAAAGATGAACTTATAAAATACGAATGGTTGCATTTACATCATGAAGATTTTACAGGGCAATATGGTAAGTTTTATGCGTCTTACAGACGTGCTTCTTGGTACATTGAAGCAAAGAAGTCAGCAGAAACATTGGCTGCAAAATTAGGCTATGACAAAGTTTCTGATGCGAAATTAGACGTTTCTTTACGAATACGTGATTTTGTAATTGGAGGTGGATTTATGTTTGCGATGTGTAGTGCAACAGAGAGTTTTGATATCGCTTTATCGGCGGAAGGAGTTGATATTTGCGAACCCATGTTTGATGGCGATGCATCGGATGAGAATTACCAAGAAAAAATTGATTTTAATAAAACCTTTGCTTTTAAAGATTATACGTTGGTTAGAAACCCAATGATTTATGAATTTTCATCTATTGATATGTCGGCAAAAAGAAGAGTTCCTAAGACTTTAGACTATTTTTCCTTAATGGAATATTCTGCAAAATGGGATCCTATACCAACAATGCTTTGCCAGAATCATACTACTTTGGTAAAAGGTTTTATGGGGCAAACAACCTCTTTTGATAGAACTACAGTAAAATCAAATGTCTTGGTAATGGGTGAATTAAAGTCTAATGGCGAAGCAAAATACATACATGGCGTAATTGGTAAAGGAATGTTTACTTATTATGGAGGTCACGATCCAGAAGATTACAGACATATGGTAGGCGACCCTAAAACGGAACTAGATTTACACCCAAATTCACCAGGTTATCGCTTAATTTTAAATAATGTACTTTTTCCTGCTGCTAAGAAGAAAAAACAGAAGACGTAAAACCTAGTTATCTTACTTAAAAAAAAACATGTTCCATTTAATGAAAACAAAAAAAACAAGAACACCATTACTGCTATTTTTACTTTGTTTGCTTTCTATATCGGCAAATGCGCATGGTGTTGATGACGATACGCAATCCTTTTTAATGAATAATAAAGGTGTTGCTTTTGGTCCTTTTTTATATATTGGTGCAAAACATATGATTACGGGTTATGATCATTTGCTTTTTCTAATTGGCGTAATCTTTTTTTTATACAAACCCAAAGATATTATTATCTATGTGAGTTTTTTTACTATTGGACATAGTAGTACTTTGTTGTTTGGTGTAATGGCAGATGTTAACGTAAACGCCTATATCATTGATGCAATAATCGCGTTATCGATTGTCTATAAAGGATTTGATAACTTAGGTGGATTTTATTATTTTTTAGGAAAGCAACCCAACACCAAAATTGCCGTATTAATTTTTGGCTTATTTCATGGTTTTGGTCTTGCAACAAAACTACAAGGATTTGCATTTGACAAAGAAGGTCTTTTTGTAAATTTATTGGGCTTTAACTTAGGTGTGGAAATTGGACAATTCTTAGCTTTGGGCATCATTTTATTAATTATTTCTGTTTGGAGAACACATAAAAGTTACCTTAAGTTCTCTAAACTAACCAACACACTTTTAATGGCAAGTGGTTTTTTGTTATTTGGCTTTCAATTAATGGGATATTTCACTTCGTAAACAGCGCAACATGACGACATACAAACAACCAACATTAAATAAAAAGCAATTGATACAATCCGTTATTATTGCTTTATTAATTGGCGCAACTATTTTTTTAACAGCGGTCTTACCTGCCGAATATGGTATGGATCCGTTAGGAACAGGAAAACTTTTCGGTTTTAAAAAATTATACCAATCCGAAGTGTCAAAACAAGATGATTCCGTTTTAAATTTCAAAAAAATAAAAATGGAAAAACTTGGTTCTTCTGCGGATGTGCCAAAACCAACAGAAGCAAATAATCCAGTTTCAGAAAAGCAATATACTATAAGAGAAGATGTTGTATCTGTTATTGTTCCCGCTAAAAAAGGAATTGAGTATAAATTTAATAGCCGCAAGTATGCAAGTATAAAATACGAATGGTCAACAGATAAAGGAATTGTTTATACGGATTTTCATGGGGAAGTTTTACAAGAAAATGCACCGAAAAATGTATTTTACGAAAGTTACACACTTGCTTATTCAAACAATATGGCAGGAACATTAACTGCACCTTTTGAAGGAAAACATGGTTGGTATTTTAGGAATGATACGAAAGAAGATATTATAATTATATTGAAACTAAAAGGGCAATACCAACTTTTTAAATAACACTAAATTTGTATAACGCCATTTCTATATAAATCAAACGCTTCTTGTAAAACCAATTCGATTTGTTGTATAGGTATATCTTTACTGGGATTAATTCTAAATATTTTCATTCTAGATCTATTACCTTGTTCTAAAAAAGGATAATCTATTCTATTTCCTTCCACGATACCAATATAAGGTTCTTTCGTTTTTTTATCGGTCCATAAATAGCAAAACATTTTATTTTTATAGGTAAAAAAGGGCATTCTGTATTTTAAAACATGTGCGACATTACTGTCCAATGAAAGAATAATTTTTTTTTAAGACGAGTAAGGTACTTTTACTAGGTTCTTCTTTATTTAGATAGAAATTATCGAGTTGATTAATCATACAAACAAAAGTAATAAAAGGCATTACACTATAGGTGTTATTTTTAATAATTTAGCTTGCTCAAAACCAAAATATTAACTATTTTTGCAAACCTTTTTACGGCAAAAGATTTAAAAAAGGAAAATAGATATAAATAATATAACAATCTCTTAAAGTTAACGCCGTTTAAAAATCTAGTTAACAATAAGATACAAAATTAATAGTCACATGACTAAAACAGAAGAAAAAATTGAATTTTACATCGCTGAGATGGGAAAATTAGAAGTAAGTTTTGAAAAAGATTTATTTACCAAAGTAGTTAAAGGTTTAGGACCATCTATTTTCAAGAAAGATGCTGAGGTAGTTTCTTGTTCAGATGCTGCTGAATTAGCAACGGTTAAGAAAAATTTCTTAATCAAAAAGCACGGTTTAGAAGATTCCGAAAAATTAGATACTGCCATTGCTGCAGTATGTGAGAAAATGGGAAAATCAAACAAAAACAAATATCGTGCAATTTTCTATTACATCTTAGTGCAAGATTTTGATTTAGCAGGAAATTATCCTGATAAAGCTAAAGCAGCTCCAAAAAAGGAAGCTAAAACAGAAGAGGTAAAAGAAGAAAAAGCTCCTGCAAAAGAAGCTAAAAAAGAAACGAAAGCAAAAAAAGAAGTAGCAGCTCCAAAAAAGGAAGCTAAAAAAACTACAGAAAAAGATGCTACTGAAGACGCTACTAAAGAAGCAGCAGCAACTCATACAGATGCAGAGTCTACAGAAAAAGAAGAAATTGTAGCTAAAGTAGAAGAACCAAAAGTAGATCCAGCAGTATTTTTAGCTGAATTTAATTGGCATAAATACGAAGAAGGAATTGAGGCAGTTGATGA
>CAZOQL010000046.1:0-12663 GCA_964582005.1 uncultured Flavobacteriaceae bacterium
GAATGTTTAAAAATATGATTGATATTTCCACCAGAACCAATCAATTCAATAGCACCAATTTGGGCAGTTTTTTCTTTAATCCATTTTTCGATGATTTTCCAAGTCTTTTTGGTTTCTTTTTTATCGAGAAATCGTACGGTTCCCATTTTATACGATTTTGAAGCAATCACTTTTCCTTTAGAAAAGAAGGTAAATTCCGTACTTCCGCCACCAACATCAACATATAAATATGATTTATTGCCGTCTATTAAATTACTTAAATCGGTTGAAGAAATTATGGTAGCTTCGGTTTCACCATTAATAATTTCAATTTCAATACCTGTTTTTTCTTTAATTAAAGTAACTACTTCTTGTCCGTTACTAGATTCTCGCATTGCCGAAGTTGCAAATGCCTTATAACGTTCGGTTTGGTGTACATTCATTAATAGTTTGTATGCTTTCATAGCATCAATCATCCTATTTTGATTGGCTGTAGATATTTTACCATCGGTAAAAACATCTTTCCCCAACCGAATTGGCACACGAATTAAAGACACTTTTTTATATTGCGGTTCGTTGTATTTGGTAACAATTACATTGGCTATTAAAAGTCGTATTGCATTAGAACCAATATCAATTGCGGCGTATTTTTTTATTTTCAAAGCATCTTCGTTTTTGAAGGTTTGTGTTTTTTAGGATACTCAAACAAAAAAGTTTTTCCTGCGGATTTAACTGGCTTTATATTTTTCCAATGTTTGGTATCAAATTTAATACCTATAATACCACAAGTTGGTACATGTAAAATTTCTTTATTGCCAAAATTATTTACAAAATCATTAATACCATGATCATGACTAAAAATAATGGCAGAGTTAAAACTATCATCCAATGCTTTTATTGTTTTTATTAAATAACCATCGCTAAAACTATATAAAGAATTGTTTATTTGAAAATTTGCTAATGGAAATTTAAAAATTTTTGAAAATATAAGTGCTGTATGCAAAGCTCTATTAGCACTACTAGAAATAAACACATCTGGTTTATTTATTTGTTTCTTTAGTATTGTTGCCATTAAATAAGCATCGTTAATACCTCTTTTTTTTAAAGGTCTGTCTACGTCTTTTATACCTTGGTAAGTCCAAGATGATTTTGCATGCCGTACAATATAAAGTGTTTTCATTTTAAATCTAAAATTACTTTCTAAGTCTAAATTCAAATTTACAATTAATTATTGAAGTACACATGTTTTTGTAAATCAAAAACTCCCGCAATCAAATAAATGATTTTGGGAGTTTTTTCCGCTTTCATAGCTATCTTTATCTTCTAATTTTTTTGCGTTTTTTTACTTTATCAGAAGTGCTTTTTTTACGTTTAATCATTTTTTGTTTACGAATACTTTTATCTCTTATTTTTTTAGTATTCGTACCTTTTGATCTATAGTAATAATAGTTGTCATCTTCCTTAAATGCTTCATAGTTATTATAAAAATCATCATTAGTAAAGAAATCATCTTGATAATCGTACACATAATTATCGTAAAAATAATTGCTGTAACTACCATAATGGCTATTGTAATAACCCGTGTTATACTGATTTCTTCTTGATTTTACACTACCAACATATCTAACACCATATCTATCGTGAATGATACGCAAACCACCAACTCTAGTCATATGGTTTCTTCTATAACTAATAAATACCGAACCTATTCGAGATACATCGCCTTTGTAGTTATAGTTTATAAAAACACGACCAACTCTAATAACTCTACCTCGGTAATCTCTTACCACTTTCGTTCCTCTTATGTTTTGGTTTCCTCTAGATTTTAATTTTCTTTGAGCACCTTTGTAGTAATAATCGGTTGTGTTTCCGTAATCATTGCGATGGATGTCAAAATCCATTTCTCCATCTTGAAACACATAAAATTGAATGCCACGCTCGTTAAACGAAATTGGTTCATCCAAATTATAGGTATAATCCCATTTGCTGTTTGGTTGTTCTTTGCTTGTAGTTGCTTCAACAATTGAAACCATCATAAGCACTCCTAATAAAAGTATCCTTGTTTTCATAATAATATGGTTTTAGGATTATGCCTACTCTAGTTGCTTTTCGGCTTCCGCATTGGTTAAGGTGTTTTCAAGTATTGTGCCAAAAAAAATAGAAATTTCAAATTAAGGAATTACTATTTTGATATTCAGCTTATTATGTGTTGTTAATTTACCAACGCATTACCACATTACCCCAAGTAAATCCACTACCAAAAGCTGCTAACACCACCAAATCACCTTCTTTTACTTTACCTTTTTCCCAAGCTTCGGTTAAGGCAATAATTATAGATGCTGCAGTTGTATTACCATATTTCATGATATTATTATATACTTGATCATCGCGCAAGCCAAATTTTTTCTGAATAAATTGTGCTATTCTTAAATTAGCTTGATGCGGTATAAATAGATCAATATCTTTAGTCGTAAGGTTGTTTTTTTCTAAACCTTCATTAATGGTTTCGCTAAAACGAACAACAGCATTTTTAAAAACTAATTGTCCATCCATATATGGAAAATAAGAAGTGTCTTCTTCTTTATTTTCCATTATTTCAGGAATCCAATGACGAATACTTGGCGTCTTTACTACTAATTTATCGGCATATTTACCTTGACTATGTAAGTGCGAAGACAAAATTCCTTTGGTGTTATCTTCGGTTCTAGAAAGTACGCAAGCGCCAGCGCCATCACCAAAAATTACCGAAACACCTCTGCCACGCGTTGTTTTATCTAAACCGTTAGAGTGATACTCGGCACCAATAACCAAGATATTTTTATACATACCTGTTTTAATAAATTGATCGGCAGTAGAAAGTGCATAAATAAAACCAGAACATTGGTTACGAATATCAATGGCACCAATGGTATCCATTGCTAACATTTCTTGAATTTGCACACCGCAACCAGGAAAAAAATAGTCTGGACTTAATGTTGCAAATACAATAAAATCAATATCCTTGTGTGTCAAACCAGAGCGTTCAATAGCTATTCTTGCTGCTTTTGCTCCCATAACTGCACTTGTATCGTCACTTCCTTCGGTAATCCACCTTCGTTCTTGTATGCCTGTTCGCTCTTGAATCCAAGCATCGTTAGTGTCCATTATTTTAGACAAATCTTCGTTAGTAACAATATTATCAGGAACATAAAAGCCCATTCCTGTTATTTTTGAATTGTACATTTTTATTTAAAATTTAAGTTGTTTTATTATTTCAAATATACAATATTTTAAAAGTAAAAGTTTAAAATAATTACGAAACAAGCTCCTAACATTTAAAATAAACCAAAACACTGTTTTATCATTCAAGTAAAATTCTTACTTTTGACAAATCAAAAAAAGCAATGCAGTTTAAGTATCCTGAAATTCTTTATGCCTTACTACTTCTGATAATACCTATAATTGTTCATTTATTTCAATTAAGACGGTTTGAAAAAATTGCTTTTACTAATGTAAAATTTTTAAAAAAAGTTGAATTACAAACTCGTAAAAGCGCTAAACTTAAAAAGTTCTTAATTTTATTATCTCGTTTAGGTTTATTTACGGCAATAATTTTTGCATTTGCTCAACCTTACTTTAGTTCTAATAAATTAAATAGTAAGCCTAAAACTATATTGTATCTTGACAATTCTTTGAGTATGCAAGCTAAAGATGGTGTTAATTCTATATTACAGAATGCTATTCAAGAAATTATTAGTAATTACAAGGCAACGAAAGAAATCACCTTAATAACAAATACAGATTATTATAAAAATATTAGTGGTAAGGAATTGAAAAATCAATTATTATCTATAGATTACCATTCTATTTCTCAAGATATAAATACCACGCTTTTAAAAGCAAGCAAACTAAGTAGCTTAGAAAAAGGAACAACAAATCACTTAATCTTACTATCTGATTTTCAAAATCACATAACACCAAAAAAATTAGCCTTAGATAATATAACGCAATATAATTTTGTGCAATTAACACCAACAATTAAAGAAAATATTGCAATTGATAGTTTATATATAAACAAACAAAACGGTATAGATGTAACGATAAATATTATCTTGAAGAGTTACCATGCAACATCTAAAAATTTGGCTGTTTCTTTATTTAAAGAACAAATTTTACAAGCCAAAACAACTACTTCTATTACAAAAAACAAAACTACTAAAATTTCTTTTAAAATACCAATTACAAATAGCTTTAATGGTAGAGTATCTATAACTGACCCTATTGTTAGCTTTGATAATGATTTTTATTTTAGCCTCAACAAACCAGAAAAAATAAATGTATTAGCTATTGGAGAAAATGTACATTTCCTTTCAAAAATATACACAAAAGAAGAATTTAATTATATAGAAAAAAAAGTAAATCAACTGGATTATAATACTATTGCAAACCAACATTTAATACTGTTGAATGAATTAGAAAAAATACCAATTTCACTTCAAAATGAACTTAGTAAATTTATTTTTAATGGTGGAAGTTTGGCAATTATTCCTGCTTTAAAAAGCGATATACCAAATTACAACCAGTTTTTTAATACACTACAAATTGGTGCTTTAGATAAGTCTATAAAAATGGCTAGTACCATTACTACTATTAATTTTTCACATCCAATTTTAAATAATGTTTTTGAGAAAAAAATTAATAATTTTCAATATCCAACCATACAAAGTCGTTATTTAAGTAGTTTAAAAAACACAACAAGTATTTTAAAATTAGACAACCAACAAGATTTTATAACACAGATAAAAGTTAAAAAAGGAACGATTTTTTGGATAGCAACAGCCTTAAATCAAGACAATTCTAATTTTAAAAACTCCCCATTAATTGTGCCTATTTTTTATAATTTTGGAAAACAAAGTTTTCATATTACAAAACCTTTTTACACTATTGGAACTGAAAATAAAATAGAAGTGAAAACAAAAATAAAAAAAGACGAAGTTTTACAAATTAGTAATGCAACAAACGATAGTTTTATACCATTACAAATCATTTCTCAAAATAGTGTTAGTATTACCACACAAGACAAGCCAACAAAAAGTGGCTTTTACAAAATACAAAAAGAACAAGAAAATATAAAAAACATTGCTTTTAATTATAATCGTTTAGAAAGTAGTACGCAATATGCAAATATTAAAAACGAAGTGAGTTTATATGAAAATGCTACATATAGCAAGTCCATCAAAAGTGCTCTCAAGCAATTAAAAGATATGTATAAAATCAACTCATTTTGGAGATGGTTTGTTAGCTTAGCCATACTGTTTTTTATACTGGAAATGTTATTAATTAAGTTTATGAAATAATTTACAACCGATGAATATACTATTAAAATCAGCTAAAATTATTGATGTAAAAAGTAAATTTCACTTAAAAACAAAAGATGTTTTAATTGAGAAAGGAATCATTACTCAAATAGCAAATTCCATTACAGTGAAAAAGGAAATGAAATCTATTTCTTTAAAAAATTTACATATTTCTTGTGGTTGGTTTGACACATCGGTATCTTTTGGCGAACCTGGTTTTGAAGAACGTGAAACTATTAAAAACGGTTTAAAAACTACAGCAAAAAGTGGTTTTACAGCAGTTGCAATTAACCCAAACACCAATCCTGTAACCGATACTAAAACTGCGGTTACTTTTTTAATAAATCAAGCAAAAAACCAAGCAGTTTCACTTTATCCTATTGCCAATTTCACCTCACAAGCTAAAGGTGAAAATATGGCAGAATTGTACGATATGCATAATGCTGGCGCTATTGCCTTTGGAGATTATAACCAAGCTATTAGTAACGCTAATCTATTAAAAATAGGCTTGCAATATGCGCAAAATTTTAATGGCTTACTCTTAAGCTTTCCGCAAGATAATAGCATTGCAAACGGCTTTATAAATGAAGGTGAAAATAGTACTAAAATTGGATTAAAAGGAATGCCATCTTTAGCAGAAGAATTACAAATAGCCAGAGATTTGTTTTTACTAGAATATACAGGCGGAAAATTACATATACCTTGTATTTCGACAGTAAAATCGGTAAAACTAATTGCCAATGCTAAGAAAAAAGGCTTAGATATTACGTGTAGCGTAAGTGCACATCATTTAGTTTTAACGGATGATGAAATACTTGATTTTAATACCAATTGCAAAGTTTTACCACCATTAAGAACAAAAGAAGATACCAAATCACTTCAAAAAGCAGTTGAAAATGGGGTTATTGATATGATAACATCCGATCATAATCCAATTGACATTGAACATAAAAAAGTAACTTTTGAAAATGCTAAATTCGGCACAATTGGTCTAGAAAGCTTATTTGGATCCTTAAATAACGTTATTAGTTTAGAAAATTTAATAAATTCTTTAACGATCAACCCAAGAAAAAGGTTTGGGTTAGAAGAAACTAGTATCAATATAAATGAAAAAGCAAACCTAACTTTATTTGATCCTAATCTACAATACACTTTCACAAAAGATGCCATACTATCTACTTCAAAAAATGCTGTCTTTTTGGATAAAAAAATGCAAGGTAAGGTTTACGGAATAGTCGCTAATAAAAAATTAAGTATCTGATTTTTAACTTAAATTTTTATTATATTTGTAGTTAAAAATAAAAATGCTTGAATACCTCATCCAAGAACCGAAAATTGCATCTGAAAATCCACCGTTGCTGATATTACTACATGGCTATGGAAGTAATGAGCAAGATTTATTTTCTTTCGCATCCGAATTACCAGATGAATTACTCATTATTAGCGCTAAAGCACCTTTAACCTTAGGTTATGGTAGCTACGCTTGGTATTCTATTAATTTTGAAGTGGATTTTGACAATACAAACGATAAAAGAGGTGATACCAAACAAGCCAAAGAAAGTATCCTTAAAATTGAAGAACTTCTTGATTTTGTAATTCAAAAATACCATGTAAATCCTAAAAAAGTATTCTTATTAGGGTTTAGTCAAGGTTCTATCCTAAGTTATGCGGTTGGCTTGAGAAACCCTAATAAAATACAACATGTTTTAGCTTTAAGCGGTTACATTAACCCTGAAATAATCCCTAATTCACTCACCAAAGAAAGCGTTAAGCATATAGGTTTTTTCATTTCTCACGGAACTGTAGATCAAGTTTTACCAGTAGACTGGGCTAGAAACTCATTACCAATTTTAGATACCCTAGAAATAGAATACGACTATAAAGAATATAATGTTGGTCATGGAATTAACCCTCAAAATTTTAACGATTTAAAAAATTGGATAAACAATAAATTATAAAAAAAACATTAATCTGGAATGTTTTCTATTCCCAATTAAAAAAAACAAGTCTATGAAAACTATTTTACCTTTACTTTTATTTTTTACTTTATTAAGCAATGCACAATTTACCAATGTATTAATAAGTAATACCAACAGCCCTAAAGAGCCTTGTATTTTTATTGATCCAAATAATACCAATCATATATTTGCTGCTGCAAATCACGCTAATTATTATGTAAGCTTAGATGCTGGAATAACTTGGTCTTCTAACACAACAGCAACTCCTTATGGTGTTTGGGGTGATTTTTGTACCTTAATAGATAAAGATGGTGATTTTTACATGTTTCACTTATCTTACCCCAATAGCACTAATGCCAATATAGACGATTGGTTAGATAGAATTGTATGTCAAAAATCTACGGATAATGGCGCTACTTTTAGTCAAGTAACTTATTTTGGTTTAAATGTTGACCCTTTAAAAGATCAAGATAAAGAATGGGCAATTCAAGATAGAAATAATGGTAATATTTATGCAACTTGGAGTGAATTTGATACCTATGGAAGTACGGATCTTACGTGTAAATCTCGAATTATGTTTACCAAATCAACCGATAAAGGAGCAACTTGGACTACCGCTATAAAAATAAATGAAGTTGATGGCAATTGTATCGATGAAGATTTAACAGTTGAAGGTGCTGTACCAGCAGTCGGTCCAAATGGCGAAGTATATGTTTCTTGGGCTGGACCAGCAGGAATTGTTTTTAATAAATCTACAGATTTTGGTGTAACTTGGCTTAGCAATGATATTTTGGTAGATACACAACCAAACGGATGGGATTTTAGTGTTCCTGGAATTGATCGTTGTAACGGATTACCAATAACACTATGTGATAAAAGTGGTGGCGTAAATAACGGAACAATTTATATTAATTGGTCAGACCAGCGAAATGGCACAAATGATACCGATATTTGGATGAAAAAATCTACCGATGGAGGAAATACTTGGGGTTCAGCAATACGAATAAATGATGATATTGCAGGAAAACATCAATTTTTTACGTGGATGGATATTGACCAAACCAATGGCAATCTATATTGTGTTTTTTACGACAGAAGAAATCATTCCGATAATACGACAGATGTATATCTTGCTCGTTCTACCGATGGTGGAAATACTTGGCAAAATGTACTAATTAGCGACACGCCTTTTTTACCAACAGACACCGTGTTTTTTGGTGATTACAATGGTATATCTGCCCATAACGGAATGATTAGACCTATTTGGAAAAGGTTGCACAATGGTAATGCTAGCGTTTGGACTGCCTTAATTAATGATACCGACATTGTTGCTGTTGATGATTATTTTAATGCTAATTTTGAATTAGAACAAAACTACCCAAACCCTGCAAAAGAAGAAACATATATTGCTTTTAAATTAAAAAGCCCCGAAAAAGTAAGTCTTAATATCTATACTATCTTAGGTCAAAAAGTGGCAACTGTATTTCATAAAAAACAATACAACCACGGATATTATGTAACCAAAATACCTTTGTCCGATTACAATTTAAGTAAAGGTGTTTATTTTTATGAAATAAAAATTGGCAAAAAAACTAAAACCAAAAAAATGATTGTGGAGTAAAAATTGGTAATCATCAAAAAAGAATCCCAATTCAACTTATTTTGCATTGGGATTTTTATTTATTGATCTTATTTCTTGTTTCTAAAACCAAAATCTAACAACCTTCTTCTCCACCATCTTTAGCATAAATAGCTTTTCCTTTTAATTTCATTCCTTTAGATTTCCATTGCTTAATACCTTTATCTAAATTATATACCTTAAAACCCATTTCGGTCAATACCTTGGTTGCTCTACCACTTCTTCCACCAGATCTACAATATATTAATACTGGTGTTTCTTTATCTAATTTAGAAAATTCTACTTTAAAATTATCGTTTTTAAAATCTATATTTTTAGCATGTGGTATATGGTATGCCTTATATTCTTTAGGGGTTCTAATATCAATTAATGCTCCTACTTTTCCAACAACGGCATTATTAAAATTCGCAAGGTCTAAATGATGTTTATCTCCTTTTACTTCTAAAGTTTTTATTGGCATATTAGATGCGTTCCAAGATTTTATGCCGTCTTTTAAATTGTATATTTCTTTAAAACCAATATCTTGCATCGCAAACATTGCTCTTGTTCCTCTATTACCAGATCGGCAATAAATAGCAATTGGCTTTTCATCTGTAATATGAGAAATATTTTTTGCAAAATGACGATTTTTCCAATCTACATTTACAGCTCCATCAATATGACCTTCTGAGAATTCTTTTGGAGTCCTTATATCTACTAAAGTAACTGTGTTTTCTTTAATTAATTTATCAAAATCATCTACATCAATTTGATGTCCTTTTCCAACAATTGCAACACCTTTAAGTTCTCCTTTTTTTAATAAATTTTGTAAATCTTTATTTTCTTTGGTATCAACAGCTACAACTTCTTTACTTGCAGCATTCCAAGCTTTAAAACCACCATCTAAATCAATTACTTCTTTAAACCCTAAAGATTGCATTATTAAGACAGCTTTTCCACTTCGATTACCTGATCTACAATAAACAGCAACGGGTTTATTTTTATCAATAATATTAATATAATCTGGAAATGTTCTTTTCTTAAAATCAATGTTTAAAGCCCCTTTTAAATGACTTTCGGTAAATTCTTCTGATGTTCTAACATCAACCAAAACAGCGGTTTTAAGTACTTCTTCAAAATCGGACACCGAAACTTTCTTTAGTATACCCAAATTAGTTGGTGTTACAACTTTAACTATTTTAGGCGGACTTGCGGCAGCTTCTCTTTTTCGAATATCCTCTGCATTTTTACAAGACACAGAAAAAAGTACTATTGTTAGTAATAATACAAGTGTTTTTACATTTTTCATTTTAATATATTTATATAGATTAGTTTAATTATTCTAACTGCAAAGTTAAAGGACTTAAATATCTTTATTTGTAACTTGGGTTACATTATATTAAAAACTTATTTCGGAAATTTGCATCGGAAACAAAACATGTTTACTTAAAAAAACAAATCGTAACTTTAAATTTGCATTACAAACAAATTAATAAAATAGTTTTACCAATCAAATAATATTAAACAAAACAATGAAATCGACAATCGTAATTGCATTACTAATAGCCTTTGGTTTTAGTCTAAGTGCACAAGACAAAAAAGAAACTTCTTTTAAAAAAACCCTCAAAATGGAAGGTAGAATCATGTATGATTTTAACTTCTTATCTGCTGGAGATGATTATAGTTTCGCAGGAAGCAAATTTAGAAGACTACGTATAGCAGCAAAAGGGAAATTAAGCAAATCAATTAGCTATTCTGCTGATTTTGATTTAACTGGAGGGAAAATCGCTTATCGAAATGTATATATTAAATATACAATGCCTAATAATTATGGTAATTTAACTATTGGTAGTTTTGACGAACCAACTGGTTTAGATATGCTTACAAGTAGCAAATACATGACTTTTATTGAAAGAGCAATGATGACAACCACACAATATGGCAAGTATAATACTGGTTTTAGATATGCAAATCAAAAATTATTAGATGGTAAAATGGGTGTGCAATTGGCTTATACTTTTAACGGTAAAGGTTCATTAGCATACCAAGATAATGCCTTAGAAGGTGGTGCAAACTTTATTGGAAGAATTACAGGAAAAATACTAGAAAATAAAGAGAAAAGACAATTAATTCACTTAGGTATAAATTATGAATTTAGAAATAATATTATTGAAAATTTTGAATATAAAGCATTTAAAACAGAAAATAGTATGGGAGAAAAAACTACAATGGGTTCTGTTGGAAATTTAAAAAATACTAGTGATATTGGTTTTGAATTAGCAGCTACTTTTGGTTCATTTTCATTTCAAAGTGAATATGAATTAGCATCTATCGTAACAGATGTTGACACCTATAAAACAAACGGGTATTATGGTTATGTTAGTTATTTTGTTACTGGAGAACAAAGAGCCTATAAAAAAAGTATTTTTGGTAGAGTAAAACCTATAAAAAACTTTTTACAAAATGGAGGTATCGGTGCAATTGAACTAGTAGGTCGTTATTCAGTAATGGATTTGAATGAAAATAAAGACCTTACCAATAGCGATAATAATGATTATAAAGTTACAAATATTACACTTGGTTTAAACTGGTATTTAAATTCTCATACTCGATTTATGTATAACTTTACAAGTGGTAATCATAACGACTTAGCTCCTAGCATATACAATGATAAAAATTTAATCGGTCATTTATTTCGTTTTCAAGTAGATTTTTAAATTGCAATCATCATTTAATAAAATACAGCAACTAAACAATTAACAATAAAATAATTATGAAGAAATTTTCTATCAAAAATTTATTTAAAAACCAATGATCTTATGTATACACAGGTGTTCTATTTGCAGTTATACAAGTCATTTATATGTTAGCAATTTGATTTTATAAATCTAGCGAAGGCAAGGAACCCAATTTAATGTCTATAAGTATTACTACTGATTTAGGTAGAATGTCTAGAGGTATAGAAGTTTTTTCAGGATCAGTAAGCATGCAACATTTAAAAGGAGGTGAACTATCCGCCTTTGGAAAGTCGATTGCCGATAGAAATGGCTTATTTATTTTCTTAACCTTATTATCAGGTATTATAGCAGGTATCGCCTTGTCTAAATCCGTTTATGGTACCGAATGTGCTTTAGTAGCACTAGAAACATCGGATGATATGACCAAAAAAGATGAGAAGTCCGCAAAAATGAGTGTTCCAAAAATTACGAGAACCTTAATGCGTAGCAATGCTCCTATTATTGGTGTAGTTACCACTTGGTTTTTAATCCTTGGTTTTATGTTAATAGCTTAGACATTCTTTAATGTTTCTCCAGCATTGGGTACAGGTTTAAAAGTAGGGTTAACCGCAGGAAACTTTGTTGGCGGGTTATTTTTAGGTTTTGGAGCAGTGACCTTAATTGGTTGTGAAATACGATCTTATATGAGAATTGGAATGGGATATATCAATACCTTAGTTGGATTTGTTGAGCTTGCTGTTGGTTACTTACCATATACCTTATTTTCAGGAGCACATAAAGATTTCTTAGATGCTACTGTATTATTTTGGCACACATAAAGATGGAAGTCCAGGATTAATTTCAACCAAAAGAGAAATTTATGCTTTGTTTACCGATGATCCAACACTACAAAAAGTAATCATGTTTATTTGGATGTTGTTATTGATTTTATTCTTACGATATTTACTAAAAAAAGGCGCAAAAAATATTGGTTTAAAGCCAGTACATTTAGTACACTTAAATACCGAAGATATTCAGATAACTATAGAAAACGA
>CAZOQL010000046.1:12676-17177 GCA_964582005.1 uncultured Flavobacteriaceae bacterium
AAATGGAAAAATTGGAGGTGTAGATCAACCAATTCCACTACCAAAAACTTCGTATGCAAAAAAATAATATTAAAATATAAAGATTGATTTTTAGTTAGTAGTTGTGAGCTCAATTTAATGTAGTAATTTTGTTGAGCTCATTATTTAATCTTTACTAAAGAATTGTAATTAACTTAAATTTATAAAATGAATTACTTAATACCACTATTATTCGGATTCGTAGCAGCATTTATTGGTCTTGTAGCACCATCTATGCTTAACATGACAGCAGCAAGAACAAGTATTGAAAAAGGAAAAAAAGCAGGCTTACAGTTTGCAGCTGGTGCTGCCTCGGTTGTATTTATTCAAGCATTTATTGCCGTTTATTTTGCAGATAAAATTACACCTGAAATAATTAGTAATTTAGGTAAAATTGCTATTTTCGTTTTATTAGCACTATCCATCTTCTTTTTTACACAAGCACGTAAAAAATTTAAAGCCGAAGGAAAACAGAAAAAAGGAAGCCAATTTATTATTGGTTTAGGAATGTCTTCTTTAAATATGTTGGCTATTCCGTTTTACTTAACTATGGCTAAAGTTGGAGAGACTAAATGGAATATGAGTTTAGAAATACCGTATTCATTAATCTACGTTGTTGGTGCAGTTTTAGGGGCTTTTACTTTATTTTCAATCTATGCAACTTTTGCGGAAAAAATTGCAGAAAAAGCACAATTTATCGCCAAAAACATCAATTACATTTTAAGTGGTTTATTTATTGTATTAGCAATAATAACGACTATTAAAGTATATGCTTAAATAATAGTTATTATTATTTGATTTTATAAAATAAAAGAGATAGTTTACACTCTCTCTTTTATATAAATACAACCTTAATACGAAATAAATTTCCTCTTGAAGTCCTCTGTTTATATAATCGAACTCCTTTTTTTAGAACCTTATAAAAAAACAACTTCACCTGTTTCTACACTATAATTACAAGCAACAATTTCTATGTCTCCATTTTTTTCCATCTCAGCAAGAATTGGGCTTTCTTTTCGAATTTTTTCGATAGATAAATCAATGTTTTTTAAAGTTACTTTTTCAACAATTTCTATATAATCATTGGTAGGATATTTTTTTCTAATAACAGTAACAGCTGGTTTTATTTTACTTAGTAAAGCAGTGATATTACCTAATTTTACATCACTACAAGCAGCAGTTACTGCACCACATTTAGTATGTCCCATAACAAGTACTACTTTTGCACCAGCAACCTTACACGAATATTCAATAGAACCTAAAACATCTTCATTTATTACATTACCTGCAACACGAACACTAAAAAGATCACCAATACCTTGATCGAAAATATGTTCAACAGGAACTCTAGAATCTATACAGCTTAAAACAACAGCAAATGGAAATTGTCCATCTTGTGTTTGAAAAACTTGTGTTAATAAATCTCGTTGAACTTGACTATTTTTAACAAATCTTTTGTTCCCTTCTTTTAATATACTTACTATTTTTTTTGCATTTAATTTATCTTGTGCGTTTTGTGTTTGTGCTTTCATAATTATTTTTTTCGATTAGATTAGCCCTTTTAAAATAAATTTACTTTTACCTTCTGTGCTTTAACGAGATTATAATAATTCTACTATAATGACCTCAACTCATTGCTCTACTTTTTTTTGATAATTCAACTATTTAAAATTATCAACTATAAAAAATTACCACATCAAAAATAGACATTCCGCTTGTGAAATCACTTTTTAAAATTAAATATTTTGTTTTAATTTTTACATTAAAACCAATGTAATAAATTTGTATCTTTGCGACTAAGTTACAAACCAAGGAGTAAACTATTATGATTAAAGCTATTATTCACAACTTAAATAGAAGTGTTTTATTACTAAACTCCATTGATGATATGCAATATAGTGATATTTCTGTTGCACCATATAATTCGAGTATTGGTGGTCATATCCGTCATATTTTAGATGTTTTTGATTGTATTTTTGATGGTTTATCTATTGGTGAAGTAAATTTAGTTGCAAGAAAACGCAATGAATTGACGGAACAAAAAACGACGTTTGGTTTAATCTATATAGAAAATACAATAGACAAACTACACGGTTTAGAAAATGTAGATTTTGATAAAATCATAGCCGTAAAAGACGATTTAGGTTTGGGTGAAATAACGCAAAATTACACTTTAGGAAGTGTTTTAATTCAAGCACATAGTCATGCTATTCATCATTTTGCAAGTTTGGGGTATTTAATTCATCAATTAGGTATTAATTTACCCGATGCTGATTTTGGGTACAACCCAACCACACCACGCGGAGAAAAATTGAATGTTTAATTGGTTTTGTTTAATTGAATTATTTTTTTAGCATAAGTTCTTAATTCTCGCATTTCTCTCCAATAAACTATTGTTTTTTTATCCGTTAGCTTATTTTTCATTCTATTATACTTTGCAATTTTCGTAATGATTTTCCAATTATTTTTTATTGCCAAGACCGCTTTAAAATAACTTGCGCCCTTTATGGATACATCATAAATATGCGTTGGCTCAGCTAGAACACCATTAATTTCTAAAATTTTAAAATTAGTGCCATTTTCTAATTCTTCAAAAGTATTATATTTAATGTCCAACCGACCATAAAACCAACCTTTAATTTGTTTGTTTAATTTATCAAACGTTGCGGTAAGCCTATCACTTATTAAATGATTACCATTTAAAAATTGTGTGCCTTTGGAGTGATTTCCTATTACTGTTAGAATAATTTCCTCTTCTTCTAACGGAATTTCATTCATTTTATCTTTATGAATATTTCGCAATAAATCATAATATAAAAAGGCACGTTTATCGGTAATAATCAATTCCGATAAGGTAGATTTTCCATCACCTACAACACGCAAAAATTTCTTTAAGGTAAGAGATGTTATGATTCCTTTATCTTGGTTAGGGAATCGATAATAAAAAACACCGCATTCTTTTTTTAAACTAATAAATTCTTGTATTAAAATGGCTATGCTATTATTCTTTTGTAAATATATTTGTAAGTTTTTTTCTGAATCTATTTTTTTAACCAACAAACCTCTAAAACCCAAATCTGGTTTTGCAATAAGTGGAAAAGTGATTTTTGCAGTACTTAATTTATCTAAAACCAATTCGAAATCTTCGTAAACATCTATTAATACGGACTTTGGTCTGAGTTCATCAGGCACCAAACAAATGGTTTTGTATTTAGAATCTGTGCCATCGCCCGAGTTTTTAATAGCAGGATTTACTTGTAAAAAAAAAGTAGTGCTTCTTAATTTAATTACTTGCAAAATAGCATAAGGCAATACAGGAAAATAAAACATTATTGTTGGCCAATGTTCCCATTGCGTTAATTTTATAAATTTAGATTTTAATTTCATTATTGTTCAAACCAATAGTCTAAAAAATACTTAATTCCCTTAACCAAAAGTAGCATTCCTGTAATTGCAGCTATAAAACCTAATAGCAATAATACATATCCTAATAATGGGTTTTCTAAATTAATTCCTTTAAAACCCATGGTTAATAAAATTGGCGCTATTATTATTATTCCAATTGCTATTCCAACAATTTTGACGCCTTTAAAAAGGGTTTCTTTATTTTGCATAGGTATTTATTGCTTTACGAACACTGCCTTTTTTTAATAATAATTCTGTTGCCAAACTTTCGGTAATAGATAATGCATCCATTATCATTTTTGCGCCTCTTTTAATCAATTTATCATTCGATAATTGCATATCAACCATTTTATTTCCTTTTACTTTTCCTAATTTTATCATTGTGGAAGTAGTAATCATATTCAAAATCATTTTTTGTGCTGTTCCTGCTTTCATTCTTGAGCTACCAGTTACAAATTCTGGTCCAACTACAGTTACAATTGGATAATGCGCTACTAAATCTAACGGACTTCCTGCGTTCATGGTAATACAGCCTGTTAATATATTATTATTCTTAGCTTTTTCTAAGGCAGAAACTACATAAGGTGTTGTTCCTGAAGCGGCAATTCCAATAACTATATCTTTATCCGATATGTTATATTCTTGTAGGTCTAACCAACCTTGTGTTATAGAATCTTCGGCATTTTCAACTGCTTTTCTAATCGCTTTATCGCCACCTGCTATTAAACCAATGACTACATTGGGCGAAACACCAAATGTAGGCGGACATTCGCTAGCATCTAAAATTCCAAGTCTACCACTTGTGCCAGCACCAATATAAAATAATCTTCCGCCATTTTTTAGTTTTTCAACTATTGCAATAACTAATTTTTCTATTTGAGGAATCTCTTTTTCTACTGCCAATGCAACCGTTTTATCTTCTTTATTGATATTTATCAACAGCTCAGAAACAGTCATTTTTTCTAAATGAGTGTGGTTAGAATTTTGTTCGGTTGTTTTTATAAATGACATTATTCAAAAGTACATAAAATAAAATGTATCCTTACCTAAAAAATCATTAATTTGGTATAATTTTTGA
>CAZOQL010000047.1:0-17114 GCA_964582005.1 uncultured Flavobacteriaceae bacterium
AAATTTAATTGGTTAGATTACAAATATACATTTTAATTTTGATAAATTTTTTATCATTTTTTCTACTCAAAAAAAAAAGAGTTTGTACTTTTGGAAAAACCTAAACTAGATGTCTAAAACTAAATATATTTTTGTAACTGGTGGCGTTACTTCCTCACTCGGTAAAGGAATAATTGCAGCTTCTTTAGCAAAATTATTACAAGAAAGAGGTTACTCGGTAACTATTCAAAAATTAGATCCGTATATTAATATTGACCCAGGAACGCTAAATCCATACGAACATGGCGAATGTTATGTAACTGATGATGGCGCTGAAACCGATTTAGATTTAGGACATTATGAGCGTTTTTTAAACAACCCAACTTCACAAGCTAATAATGTAACTACTGGTAGAATCTACCAAGCTGTTATAAATAAAGAGCGAAAAGGAGCATTTTTGGGTAAAACCGTACAAATTATACCGCATATTACCGATGAAATTAAACATCGTATTCAAATACTAGGGAAAACAGGTGAATTTGATATTGTAATTACCGAAATTGGCGGAACTGTTGGCGACATTGAATCTTTACCTTACGTAGAAGCGGTTCGTCAAATGAAATGGGAATTAGGTGATGCAAATGCGTTGGTTATTCATTTAACACTCGTGCCTTACTTAAAAGCAGCTAGCGAATTAAAAACAAAACCAACCCAACATTCTGTTAAAATGTTAATGCAAAGTGGTGTTGCACCAGATATTTTGGTTTGCAGAACAGAACATCATTTAAATGATAATATAAAAAGAAAATTAGCCCTTTTTTGTAATGTACAGCAAGAATCTATCATTGAATCCATCGATGCGGAAACTATCTATGATGTACCCAATTTAATGCTAAAGGAAAAATTAGATGCAGTGGTTTTAAAGAAATTAGAACTTGCTATGGGTATTAAGCCAAAGTTAATTGCTTGGAACGATTTTTTAAAGAAACACAAAAATTCAAAAAATACTATTGAAATTGGCTTAATTGGCAAGTATGTAGAACTGCACGATGCTTATAAATCAATAACGGAATCTTTTATTCACGCAGGCGCAACTAATGAAGTAAAAGTGAAAGTTCGTTGGATTCATTCTGAAGAATTACAAGTGGATAATGTACCAGAAAAACTATTTGGTTTAAATGGTATTTTAGTAGCACCAGGTTTTGGAGGTAGAGGTCTTGAAGGAAAAATTGAAGCGGTAAAATATGCTCGTGAAAACAAAATACCTTTTTTAGGCATTTGTTTAGGTATGCAAATGGCAGTAATTGAGTTTGCAAGAAATGTATTGCATTTAAACAATGCAAACTCTACCGAAATGGATGAAAATACACCAAACCCAGTTATCAATTTAATGGAATCTCAAAAAGAAATTACTAACAAAGGTGGTACGATGCGTTTAGGCACTTGGGTTTGTGAATTAAAACCAAATAGTAAAGCTCATACAATTTATAAAAAATCTTTAATAAGCGAACGTCACAGGCATCGTTTTGAGTTTAATAACAACTATTTAAAACAAATAGAAGATGCAGGTTTAATAGCTACAGGAATTAATCCTAAAACAAATTTAGTTGAAATTATAGAACTTGAAAATCACCCTTGGTTTATTGGCGTGCAATACCATCCTGAATATAAGAGTACGGTTTTAAATCCGCACCCTTTATTTATTGATTTCGTAAAAGCTTGCTTAAAGAATAAATTAAAGGCTTAATTAAAAATAGCATTATAAATATCTTGTCCAAAAACTAATAGCATTAAGCCTACAATAAATATAAACCCAAATATTTGTGCAAACTCGATGACTTTATCGTTTGGTTTTCTTCCAGAAATCATTTCGTACAATAAAAACACAATATGACCACCATCTAATGCTGGTATTGGTAATAAGTTAAGAAAAGCTAACCATACAGAAAACATTGCCATAAATCCCCAAATAAATTCCCAATGCCAAGTTGGTGACATAATAGATACAATACCTATTGGGCCTTTAATTTTTGTATACCCTTTAATTTTTTTATTAAAAACCAATTTTAAAGAACGTACTTGTTTGGTAACCGATTCTATGGTTTTATGAAAACCCTTTGGAATAGATGCAACTAAAGAATACTTATTTATTGAAATATAAGATACATCTGGCCGCACACCAATGATTAAACTATCAGGCACAAATACATTTAAATCATGTAGTATTTCATTTCTTTTAACTACTACTTGCAAATTCTCTTCTTTATGGGTTCTTATTGCTTGAACAAATTCTCCCCAAGCCTTAATTTTTTTATTGTTTATTGAAATAATTTCATCGCCATGCAGGATTCCTGCGTTTTTTGCTGCAGAATTGTCTAGTACTTTATCAATAATTACTGGTATTATAGGTTGTATAAATTGACTTTCTTCATCTAATGCTTTTTTCTTAGATGCATCGGATAAGTTTAATGTAAGTAATTCACCATTACGTTCCACTATCATTTTATCACCTAAAAGTGAATTAATTAAAACATCTCTAAATTTTACAATTTTTTCATCATCTATAGAAATTATCTTATCGCCATTTTGAATTCCAAAACTTGCACCTACTTCGTTTACTACTACGCCGTGAGTAAGTTTTGTGTTATCAATATATTTTTCGCCATAATACATTAACATACCGCTAAAAATAAACCAAGCCAAGAAAAAATTCACCAAAACACCACCAATCATAATTATTAAGCGTTGCCAAGCAGGTTTAGATCTAAACTCCCAAGGTTTTGGTGGTAATTTCATTTGTTCCAAATCCATACTTTCGTCAATCATTCCAGCTATTTTCACATAACCGCCAAAAGGAATCCAACCAATACCATAAACCGTGTCGCCTACTTTCTTTTTGAATAACGAAAATTTATAATCGAAAAATAGGTAGAATTTTTCAACCTTAGTTTTAAAGATTTTTGCAGGTATAAAATGCCCCAATTCGTGTAATATTACTAATATAGAAATAATAAAAACAAACTGTGCTATTTGAATAAGTAAAGTCATATAAATAAAATAAAAACGCTCAAAAATACGCTTTTTCTATGGGTAACTGTCTTTTAAGATTATTAATTTTAATTTTTAATAATTGTCTTATTCGTTATTCCGTTAAGCGTTTCAATTTTTAATTTATAGATGCCTTTTTCTAAATTATGTAATGAGATTTCTGAAATTGGATGTATCGCACTTTCAAAAACTTTTTGCCCAAGCATATTAAACATATGCATTTGTACAATTACATTTTCTGCATTGTGTTTAATATATAAAATATCTTTTGTTGGGTTTGGATAAACATCTACAACGGTATTTAAAAATATATTATTGGTGTTTAATGTTTCCGTATTATTTCTGGATAGTAATTCATAATCAGGGTCAATAGCAATATTTACCACTTCAAAAGGTACAGATTCGCTAAATTGTTGTCCATTTGAGGTCAACTCTAAACGTAACAATTGCTCCTGACCACTATTACCAAAAACTTTAATAGGTAATGGTGTTTCAAAAAAGGAAACCGATGCATGAGATTGTGTTTGGTTTACAACAAAATTAGTTTCATTAGATAGATTATTATAATTCCAAACAATATCAAAAGAAGGATGCCCTTCGCCAATAAACCAATCGTCTAAAAATTCGGTTAAATCTAAGCCGCTTACTGCTTCAAAATGCTGTTGTAAATCACTAGTTCTCGCATAACCAAAAGCTAAATTTGGATCGACTAAATAATTTTTAATACTTTGAAAAAAATCCATATCACCCATTTTATAGCGCAACATATGTAAAACCATTGCACCTTTTCTATAAGATAATCTACTACTAAAAATTCTACTAACCGATGTGGTATCATTTACAAAAACAGAACCGCTTGGGTTAGACGTTATGTAATTAACATTCCAAGAACGCCAATCTTTAAAAGCTTGTTGCCCATCAAAATTTTCAATAACCAAGGTTGCTAAATAAGTAGCAAAACTTTCATTTAACCAAATATCTTCCCAAGAACCACAAGTTACCTTATTACCAAACCATTGATGTGCCAATTCATGTGCTATTAAACCTCTACTCCAACCACCCATAAAGGTCATTGTTGTATGCTCCATGCCGCCACCCCAACCAAACTCTGCATGACCGTATTTTTCGTTTGCAAACGGATACATTTCGAAAAGAGAACCAAACAAATCCATTATTTGCGGTGTTATTGCCGTAGCATTTTGTGCGGTAGTTAAACTTTCTGGGTACACATAATTTACTACATCAAAATCACCATTAGTTACATGGTCTGTATAAACAACATAATCGGTAACAGCAATCGCAATTAAATAAGCTGGTATTAGATATTGGTGATTCCAATGCGTTATTGTATTTACACCAGCAATTGTTTCGGATTGTAACAAACCATTAGATGCTGCCTTGTAAATTGATGGATGTGTTATTATAATATCAATTTCGTCAATTTTATCATTCAAATCCTGCTTACAAGGCCACCAACCTTTTGCGCCATAAGGCTCCGATAATGTCCATAAAACTGGTGTGTTTGAAGTGCCGTGTGTGTTTACTTCAAAAGAGCCAAAACCCGAACTTACAGGATTACCACTATACGTAACACTTAAAGAATCTAAGGTTCCTAAATTTTGAGTTACTGGCAATGTGATAACCAACTCGTCATTGGTATTTTGTACATAGGCTAAAGAATTACCTCTTTGTTGTACGTTAGAAACTACCATATTTGCGCCTAAATCAAAAGTAACTGTATTCAAATTACTCAATGCTACAAAATGAGAAGTCACTTTACCCGAAATAAATGCTACCGCAGGATCAACAGTCCATTCTAATCTATGGTATTTTAAATCGTAATTATTCGTATTGGGGTTTCTACGATAATTCATTTTTTTTAATGCCGCTTTTTGTTCTAATATTTGTAAATCTTTAAGATAATCTTCTTTACTATCGGTTACTATTTTTTGTCCGAAAATAAAAGTTATAAAAAGCATACAAATTAGTAAACTTGTACTGTTTTTTAAATTCAATCTAAAACGTTGCGTTACTAATTTCATAGTTGTAATTTTGTATTAAAGTTCAAATATACCTTTTATGCAACAACAATCTGTTAAAAAACCCTATGCCTTACTGAAATTTTTAGCGGTATTTACTATTTTTAGTATTACAGCCATTTACTTTTTAACCAATAAAGAGAAAAAACTACCTATTTTCAATCCTGTCGATATAAATCCAAGACTAGTAGATAATTCCATAAAACACATCAAACATGGACATAAAATTGCAGATTTTAAGTTAACTAATCAAGACGGAAAAACCATTACACAAAAAGATTATGAAAATAAAATTTATGTAGCTGATTTTTTCTTTACAAGATGTACTACCATTTGTCCAATTATGGCAACCAATATGGCAACACTACAAAAAGAATTTTTAAAAGACGATGTAGTTAAATTTTTATCTATGTCTGTTACACCAATAATGGATAGCGTACCAATATTAAAAGCATACGCCATTAAAAAAGGAGCAATTAGCAATAAATGGAATATAACTACTGGTGTTAAAAAACATATTTACGAACTGGCACGAAAATCTTTTATGGCAGTTTTAGATGAAGGCGATGGCGGAGAACAAGATTTTATCCATACCGAACAATTTATATTAATTGATACTAAAAAAAGAATTAGAGGTTTTTATGATGGAACTAATAAAGAAGACATTAAACGTATCGTTGAGGATATTAAATTATTAAAAAAAGAAAAATAGCAAATGAGTAGCTACTTAAATAGCATTAAAAAACAATTTCAATACTATAAACCTGAGTTCGACCTAATATTTGTTTTCAGTTTGAATGAATTTTTATTCAATTTGAAGTCAAATTATCGAAGGACTAACTGGTTAGTTTAAGAGAATTTGGCAATAATTGGGAAAAATTCATCAAATCCGAAGGAAACCCCAAGAAAAAGTAATCTTTTTCATGAATAATTTTTGAAATATCTAGATATTCCTTTAAATTTTCATTTCAAATCTCACCTTTTCTTGGGATTCTGAAAATCAAATATTAGGTCGAACTCAGGTTACAAAACTCTTGGAGATAAAACTTTTGCACAAATACCTAATAACAAACTATTTTGGTAAATAAACAACAAAAGTAATAGTATTGCTCTAATTATAAAACATTTACACGGAAATATGCTTTCTAGATGGACAGATTTCTTAACAACCGATGGAGAAAAGAAATCGCGAAAAAGAGATAGTGAATTTGAAGATACTATTACCACAAAAAAAGAAGTATTACAAATTTGGGATGCTGGTTGGAACTGCCTTTTTGAAACCTTAGACAATTTAAATGATGCCGATTTAGAAAAAGAAATTTTTATTCAAAATATGAGGCATACCGTAACTGAGGCAATTAACCGACATCTATGTCATTATGCATATCATGTTGGGCAAATTGTTTTTATAGGTAAAATTATTAAAAATGAAGATTGGAATTCTCTTTCTATCGCCAAAGGGAAATCTATTCATTAATACAGAAAAGTTTCGAAATTCAAAAAGAACCGTTCATTTTACCGATGATTTATAATTTAAAATTACTACCAATTATCACTTTTATTATTAAATTTTAGTTATTTTCGTGCTTTATTTTTAATTAATCTAAATAAAAATTGAATAAAACTGTAGCAGATTTAAAAATTGGCGAAAAAGGAAAAATCGCCCATGTTTGTTTAAACGACATTCCGCTAAAACTACTAGAAATGGGATGTATGCCTGGCAAAGAAGTAGAACTAGTTCAAATCGCACCATTAAAAGACCCATTGTACATTATAGTTAATGGTAGTCACCTTGCCATCCGCAAAGAAATTGCTACACTTATTCAAATTGAAGAAACGATCCTACCTGAAAATTTATGCGAGATAATAAAGTCCTAAATATAGCTTTGGTTGGTAACCCAAACACTGGAAAAACTTCACTTTTCAATCAACTAACAGGCTTAACGCAAAAAGTAGGAAATTACCCAGGAATTACGGTAGATAAAAAAACAGGAACTTGTAAATTACCTAACAATAGTATCGCTACTATTATTGATTTGCCTGGAACCTATAGTATTAATCCAACTACTATAGATGAAAGTATTGTGTTAGAAACACTAATCAATAAAGAAAATGAAGACTATCCTGACTTGGTAATTGTAGTAGTCGAAGTTGTAAATATTAAACGAAATTTATTTCTTTTTTCACAAATAAAAGATTTAGATATCCCTTGTATTTTAGCAATTAATATGACGGATCAAATGCAACGAAAAGGTATTAGCATAGATGTTGATCTACTTGAAAAGGAACTACAAACCGATGTGGTTTTAATTAGTGCTCGTAAAAATACGGGTATCGATTCTCTTAAAAATATTATTTGTAATCCTACCTCTAAAAAAACTTCTTCCTTAGCAAAAATAACCCATAGAATGGACGCTGCTTTCTTTGAAGAGATTCAAATTAAATTAAAAAAACATTCCTTATATAAAGCTTGGTTGTTGATTACACAATGTCATGATTTGTCGACTTACTCCAAAGAAGAACAAGAAGCAATTACCTATTTTAGAAAAGACGAAGATAAATTAAAACGCTTACAACATAAAGAAACTGTTTTACGATATGCTCAAATAAATGAATTATTAAAAAAAACCTACAAAGTAGACCCTAAAAAAGCAACTACATTACGTGCAAAATTAGATAAAATTTTAACACATCGCATTTTTGGTTATGTAATTTTTGCATTGATACTAATCCTTATGTTTCAAGCAGTTTTTGACCTTGCTTCTATCCCAATGGATTATATTGATAGCGCTTTTGGGCAACTAAGTGGTTGGGCAAAAAATCAATTACCCAATGGCATGCTTAGTGATTTAATAACCGAAGGAATCATACCTGGTATTGGTGGTATTGTAATATTTATTCCTCAAATTGTTATCCTATTTTTATTTGTAGCTGTTTTAGAAGAAACTGGCTATATGAGTAGAGTAGTTTTTTTAATGGATAAAATTATGCGCCGTTTTGGAATGAGTGGCAAAAGTGTTGTGCCTTTAATTTCTGGTACAGCTTGTGCTATACCTGCAATTATGGCGACAAGAAATATAAGTGGTGCAAAAGAACGATTAATAACTATTTTAGTAACCCCATTTACCACTTGCGCAGCAAGAATACCAGTTTATGCTATTATTATTGCTTTAGTTATCCCAAATGAGCGTTTTTTTGGTTTTAGTTTACAAGGTTTAACCTTACTAATTTTATACCTTATTGGGTTTGGTTCTGCTATAGTATCTGCTTATATATTACATAAGTTTTTAAAGGTAAAAAGTAAAAGTTATTTTATTATTGAAATGCCTAATTACAAATTACCATCTTTAAAAAATCTTTTCTTAACTATTTTTGAAAAAACAAAATCTTTTATATTTGGAGCAGGAAAAATAATTTTAGCAATTTCGATTGTACTTTGGTTTTTAGCTTCTTTTGGACCGAAAAGCACCTTTGGTAATGCAGAACAAATCGTGATGCATGAAATTGATTTAAGAAAAATACCAGTTCCGCCAAACGTAATTGAACAAAAAATTGCTTCCTATAAATTAGAACATTCGTATATAGGTATTATTGGTAAAACTATAGAACCAACTATAAAACCTTTGGGTTATGATTGGAAAATTGGCATTGCTTTAATCAGTTCGTTTGCCGCAAGAGAAGTCTTTGTTGGTACTTTAGCAACTATATATAGTGTGGAAAGTGATGACAATGAACTTGGTGTTATTAAACGCATGCAAGCCGAAATAAACCCTGAAACTGGTAAAAAACGATTTGATTTTCCAACAGGAATGTCTTTAATGGTGTTTTATGTTTTTGCGATGCAATGCATGGGAACACTTGCCATTGTAAAACGAGAAACCAAATCTTGGAAATGGCCATTATATCAATTATTTGGTATGACTGCCATAGCTTATTTAGCTGCTTATATTACGTTTAAATTACTCAGTTAATATAATTTTTAACATTTTTATAGGTTTTTATTATACCAAGTGTAACAGATACTTTATATATTCGTTGTATATAAAACACTCGTATTATGCAAAAAAACATTCTTATAACCGCTTTATTATTTTGCTTTATTATTAGTAATTATGCCCAAACAGTTACAGGAAAAATAGCAGAAAAAAATAAAGAACCTATTGCATATGCCACTATTCAAGTAAATGCTAATTATGGCGTTTTATCTAATGAAAACGGAGAGTTTATATTAAATATTACAAATTTCAAACCAACCGATTCTGTTTTTATATCTTATTTAGGCTATCAAAAAAGAAGTTTTTTATTAAAAGACTTTATTTCTCAAAATTATTTTTTAGAAGAAAATATCGAAGAACTTAATGAAATCGAAATTTCAAATAAAACTCTTACTATAAAAGAAATTATTGCTAAAGTAAAAGAAAATGCTAGTGATAATTATTCTGGAAATAATACCAAAAGACGGATTTTTAATAGAAATACATTTGGCGTACGATTTTCAAAATTTGAATTTGAAATTTCAAAATCTACCTTACTAAATAAAAAACAAATTAGAGCTGTTAATGATTCTATTAAAGTGGCAATTTCTCCTTTTTTAAATAAAACCATAAAACATTATGAAGAATCTTTAAACGACTTTTATAAAAAAGATAGTATCTATAATTTAGAGGTAATAAAAGCTATTGTATTAAAAAACAAAAAGAAAAGTGTTACTATGGAATCTTTTCAAAAATTAATGATGAATATCATGAAAAAACATCTTGAAAAAGATGCAACCTACAAAGTTAAAACAGGGCTTTTAAAAGTGGAAGACTCCTTAGATGTTACTAAAGATATAAAAATAGAGAATAACACCACTAAAAAATACGCTTCAACCTCTCAAATGTTCCGTATAAAAAAAAATATCAAAAATAATACTATTTCTAAAAATGGTTTGTTAGATTTTATAAACAAACCGAAAAAATACCAATATTCTTTAGAAGGAACCGCAAGATACGATGATGAAAAAATTTACATTATACGCTTTATTCCTCAACGGAAATCAGCTAAATACGCTGGAAAAATGTATATAAATGCCAATGATTTTGCTATGGTAAAACTAAGTTATGGTTACGCCAAAGGAAAACGTGGAAAAAGTCATAATTATAAATTCTTATTAGGTATAAAAACCTCTAATAATGTATGGAAGGCTACGGTATTATATAAAAAAAATGCAGAAGGAAAATATGCACTCAAAATGATTACGCAAGAAAATGGTAATTATGCTTACATAAGTCGTCCTTTAAAATTTACAAAAAATAAAACCGAAAAATCAGAACCGAAAAAAATGCTAAAACTCGATTTTAAATTTGAAATACATCAGACAGAAAAAAAAGAATTGTATTTTGTATCGGAAGAAAGTATTGGAAATCAAAAAATAAAATTAATAAACAAAAAATACACTAAAGAAAATGTTTCTAGATATTCTTCGGAAATATGGAAAGATTATCAAGTACTAAGCCCTATAAAAGAAATTAAGAATTACGATACTGGTAAATAAAATAGTTTCTTAAAACTAAAAAAAATCGGTTCTTTGCAGTAAAAATAAATTTTTATGCTTTTACATTCTAAAATTTTAGGAAACGGAGAACCTTTACTCATACTACATGGTTATTTTGGTATGGGTAATAATTGGAAATCCTTAGCCAATAAGTTTTCTGAACATTTTGAAGTCCATTTGATAGACCAACGAAATCACGGGCGTAGTTTTCATAGTAGTGATTTTAATTATGAATTAATGGCAGAAGATTTGTACAATTATATAATGCATCATCAATTAAAAAATGTGAATCTATTAGGGCATTCTATGGGTGGAAAAACTGCCATGCTATTTGCCACTACCTATCCTAAAAGGATACACAAATTAATAATTGCCGATATTGCGCCAAGATATTATTCAACACACCATCAATTTATATTAGAAGCTCTAAACAGTGTTGATTTTTCAACCATAACCAAACGCCGAGATGTAGAAAATGTACTAGCCAATTATATTGATGAAGTTGGTATTCGTCAATTTTTACTCAAAAACGTGTATTGGAAAAATAAAACAGAACTTGCTTATCGTTTTAACTTAGAAAGCCTTACCAAAAATGTAGAAGAAGTTGGCGTAGCTTTACCTAGTTTTAATACCTTTAACAAAGAAGTTCTATTTTTAAAAGGAGAAAATTCTGGCTATATTGCAACAAGCGATAAAGCTCTAATTGAAGCTCATTTTCCACAAGTAACGATACAAACTATAAAAAATGCAGGACATTGGTTACACGCTGAAAATCCAGTAGATTTTTATACTAATGTTATTTCCTTTTTAATACCTTAGCTAACGCTGATTTAATCATAAAGAAAGTCAAACAAATCGTTTCTTTTTCATTTAATTTTCGTTAAAAAAATAAACTATAACAAAGACTATACTTTGTTTTTTTTCTTAATTAAGCAAAAAATAATTCAATTTATTTTTGACAGATTTTATTAACCTGAGTTCGATCTAATATTTGATTTTCTGAATCCCAAGAAAAGGTGAGATTTGAAATGAAAATTTAAAGGAATATCTAGATATTTCAAAAATTATTCATGAAAAAGATTACTTTTTCTTGGGGTTTCCTTCGGATTTGATGAATTTTTCCCAATTATTGCCAAATTCTCTTAAACTAACCAATTAGTCCTTCGATAATTTGACTTCAAATTGAATAAAAATTCATTCAAACTGAAAACAAATATTAGGTCGAACTCAGGTTATTATGTAAAGTTAATACTTTGTAAACTTAGGTTGGTATAAAACATTTTTCAATACCAACAACTGCCAAAATAGCAGAAAAATATAATCGGCAAGGTTTTCGCAATAAACTTTAAAATACACATATGAAAATTATTTTAAAAATATTACTTACTGCCGTAGCAGTTTTGGTTATATCTAGTATTTTACCAAACGTATCGGTAAATAACTTTATAACTGCTATAGAAATTACCTTAGTTTTAAGTTTACTTAAAGTTTTTATAAGACCAATTATTGTCTTTTTTACCATACCAATTACCATAATTAGTATGGGCTTATTCCTCTTTGTCATCAATACTTTTTTAATCTTATTGGCAGATTATTTTATAACTGGCTTTATGGTAAACGGATTTTGGACCGCCTTACTTTTTAGCTTATTATTATCTGCTTCACAATCGGTTTTATATCGTTTTTTAAAAAAAGAAAATTCCAATAAAAATAATTATTAGATTAAATAAAAAATACTAATTTTGCGCCTGCTTACTATACAAGGTAGGTTTTATACTTAAATATTTGAATATGAACATCACAAAAGAAAACATTGACGACTTAAATGCAGTAATTACCATTGAAGTTGCCGAAAAAGACTACAAAGAAAAAGTAGATAAAATCTTATTGGATTATAGAAAAAATGCGAACATTCCTGGATTTAGAAAAGGACAAGTTCCTATGGGAATGATTAAAAAGCAATATGCACAATCCGTTAGAGTTGATGAGGTTAATAAATTATTGCAAGAGGCTTTAAATAAGTATTTAACCGAGGAAAAATTAGACATTTTAGGTAATCCCTTACCAAAACCAAACACCAATTTTTCTTGGGAAAATGAAAAATTATCGTTTGAATTTGAATTAGGCCTTGCACCAAAATTTGAAGTGAACCTACAACCAAAAAAAGCAATTACGCATTACAAAATTACGGCAGATAAAAAAATGTTAGAAGAGCAGGTTTCTAATATTGCCGAACGTTATGGTAAAATGAAAGCTACAGATGCCGTAACTAAAAACGTAAATTTAACAGGTGTTTTTAAAAATGAAGAAAAAGAAATTGATAAAAAATCAACTTTTAAATTCGATAAAATTACTGGTAAAAAGCAACGGAAAGAACTTTTAGGTAAAAAAATTGGCGATGTGGTTACTTTAAAAACCAAAGGTTTATTTGAAGACAATCATTTTATGCAAAACATATTGGGTGTTGCTAACGATGATGCACACGGATTAGATATTGAAGTTTCTTTTACTATCGAAGAAATTACCGAAACAGAATTAGCAAAAATAGATCAAGATCTATTTGATAAAATGTTTGGTAAAGATTTGGTGAAATCTAAAAAAGAAATGTTAGAGAAGTTGAAAGAAGATGCTGAAAAGCAATTTATACAACAAGCAGATCAACAATTATTAGACGCTATAACAAAGAGTTTAATCGAAAATACTAAATTCGATTTACCAGCAGATTTTTTACAAAAATGGTTAGCTACAACTGGCGAAAATCCAATTTCACCAGAGCAAGCCAAAGAGCAATACGAACAATCGGAAAAAGGCTTACGTTACCAATTAATTGAAGGTAAAATTGCTACTCAAAACAAGTTGCAAGTTACTTATGAAGAATTGAAAAATTATGCCAAAGACTATATTAAGCAACAAATGGCACAATATGGCAATATGAATCCTAAAGAAGAGGAATTAGATGATATTGTAAATAGAGTGTTAGAAAATAAAGACGAAGCTAAAAAATTACAAGACCAATTAGTAAGTCAAAAATTATTGACATTTTATAAAGAAAATGTAAAATTAAAGGTAAAAGAAATAACGTTTAATGCTTTTGTAAAAGAGGTTTATAAATAACCTTATTACAAACAAAATAATTTAAGAATTCGTAATGCATTTTTGCTTTACGGATTTTTTTATGTCTTTATAACCTTAACGCTTCAACTTATGAATAAACCAATACACGGCGAAGAAATTAATAAAATCTTATTAAAACCACGTTTTAAAATGGAAATTGACGCAAGTCAAGAGTCCATTTTAGAAAAATTTAAAAAAAATTTAGCCGATAAAGATTGTAAGTATTGTTCTAAAATTTTGGGAAATCACGTGTTTTTAGATGTTCCAAAAACAGACGAACATTTTTGGTCGCCACAAATGGATATCGAAATAATAAAAAACGAAAATGGCAAAACTATTGTAAAAGGTATTTTAGGACCAAAACCTAAAGTGTGGGCCTTTTTTATGTTCATTCATTTTATTGTTGCCGTAGCTTTTATAGTGTTTTTTGTACTTTTTTACGTAAATTGGAGTTTGGGTAAAGATTTTCAATTATATAAATATATGCTAATTGGCTTACCTATATTTTGGGTTGTTTTATATTTCTTTGGACAATCTGGTAAAAAATTAGGCTATAAACAAATGGTGGAATTGGATGCTTTTTTAATGAAAACACTCGAAAAATAAGGTATTACTACGTTAGCTTTTCGATGATAATACTACGCATTGCAACTTGTAATTTCAAAGCACTTTCTGTTGCTTTTTCAGCAAAATCAATTTCATTAGAAGCGTAAATTATGCCTCTTGAAGAATTAATTAATAAGCCAATCTCGTCTGTTAAACCATATTTACAAACGTCTTGTAAATTGCCGCCTTGCGCACCAATACCTGGCACTAATAAAAAATGATTCGGTACAATTTTTCGGATACTTTTAAAATATTCGGCTTTGGTTGCGCCAACGACAAACATCAAATTATTGGAATTTTGCCAAGTAATTGCCGTTTTAAAAACTTGTTCATACACTTTTACTTCATCCACTTGCAAGCCTTGAAAATCTAAACCGCCTTTATTGGAAGTAAGCGCTAATAGAATCGTAAATTTATCGGTAAAAGCCAAAAAAGGCTCTACAGAATCACTACCCATATATGGCGCTACGGTAACGGAATCAAACGCTAAATCTTCAAAAAAAGCTTTGGCGTAACGTGTAGAAGTGTTACCAATATCACCGCGTTTGGCATCTGCAATCGTAAAAATTTCAGGATAATTAGTATTCAAATAAGCAATTGTTTTTTGTAAGGATTGCCAACCTTTTATGCCATAAGCTTCGTAAAAAGCAGTATTGGGCTTATAGGCAACCGCTAAATGATGTGTGGCATCAATAATTGCTTTATTAAATGTAAAAATAGGATCTTCTTCTTGTAATAAATGTTTGGGTATTTTATCTAAATCGACATCTAAACCAATACATAAAAAAGATTGTTTCTTTTTGATTTGGAATATGAGTTCTTGTTTAGTCATCTATTTTATAATTAATATCCTAAAGCAAAACTACTCATTCTTAATGAATTTTGCGTAAAACTTCCTTACATTTGCTAAAATTAAAATTAAATTGTTTAAAAGGCTTCTTCATAAAATTGGCTATGGTATCTTAACCCTTTTTGGCGTAGTAACTATTCTCTTTTTTATTTTACATAAAATACCAGGTGATGCGGCACAAATGATGCAAGACCAAAGAGAAGACAGCGAACAATTAATTGCTATTAAAAAAAAATATGGCTTTGATAAGTCTTTAACTATGCAATATGTGTTATATTTAAACGACTTATCTCCTATTTCATTTCATAGTAATACTAAAGCTGATTTTACTTCATTAGAGAAAAATAAATTTAGCTACTTAAAATTGTTTTCGAGTAAAAATAATACGGTTGTTTTAAAACAACCGTATTTACGAGAATCGTACCATAAAAGTGGTAAAAAAGTAGCTTCTATTATTAGTGAAACACTTCCAAACACAGCAATATTGGCAATAACAGCTATTGCAATTGCTATTATTATTGGTGTTTTTTTTGGTGTTTTATCCGCTTTATATAAAGATAGTTATTTAGATAGAATCATTTCTATTCTTAGTGTTTTTGGTATGAGTATTCCTTCTTTTTTCTCGGCAATTTTATTTGCTTGGTTTTTTGGGTTTATTTTACATCAATACACTGGTTTAAATATGACAGGTAGTTTGTATGAAGTAGATGATTTTGGCGAAGGGAAATATGTCCAATTAAAAAACCTAATTCTGCCAGCAATTGTATTAGGAATTCGTCCTTTGGCAGTAATTATTCCGTTAATGAAGAACTCTTTATTAGAAGTTTTAAATCAAGATTATATTCGTACTGCAAAAGCAAAGGGATTATCAACCTATAAAATTATTCGTAAGCACGCACTTAAAAATGCTTTAAATCCAGTAGTTACAGCAATTTCTGGTTGGTTTGCCTCTTTATTGGCAGGAGCCGTTTTTGTAGAGTATATTTTTGGTTGGAATGGTTTGGGTAAAGAAATAATTACCGCTTTAAACGAAAAAGATTATCCCGTAATAATAGGTTCGTCCATAATTATTGCAACCATGTTTATATTAATCAATATCTTTGTAGATATAATTTATGGATGGTTAGATCCTCGAATCAAAACAACTTAAATAACACTCTTATGAAAAAAGTAATTTTATTTATAATTCTTATGGCAACGATACTAAGTTGTACTAAAGAAAAAACTAGTTTTGATGCTATTGCTTTACATGAAACCTTTATCCAACCTAATGATGAAGAAATCAACTTCAAATCTATTTTAGAACGCTACAAAGGCAAAACTATTTTTATAGATATTTGGGCTTCTTGGTGTCATGATTGTATCGCAAGTTTGGCTGAATTAAAAAAACTACAAGCACAAGAAGCTGATGTGGTTTATTTAATGCTTTCCTTAGATAAAACTACTGAAAAATGGAAAAATGGCATTAAAAAACACCAATTAATTGGAGAACACTACTTATTTAAAAACCAATGGAAACAAAGTGAATTTTGTACTTCTATTAATCTCGATTGGATACCAAGATATATGATTGTAGGCAAAGATGGTAGTATTAAAATGTATAAAGCTATTAAAATTACAGATGGAAAAATTAAAAAAACACTAAACAACGATAAGTAGTTAAAGGAATACGCAAGAAAAAAACACGATTTAAAGATTAAACAAATAAAAAGAGGAAGCAAAATTGGCAAACTATGGAATCGTTAAATTAGCTGAACTCTCAACACATTAATCAAATAAACGATTCAACAAAATAACGAAGAGAAAACAAAAAGCAAGACCTCAAATGCAAGAGACAAATAAAACAAAAAAAATGAGAACAAAAATAGTAGCAGGAAACTGGAAAATGAATTTAACACGTAAAGCATCTTTAGCTTTAGTTGCTGATATTTCAGAAAAAGTA
>CAZOQL010000048.1:0-11374 GCA_964582005.1 uncultured Flavobacteriaceae bacterium
CTGCCATATCATTATAATCTGGAAAAACTCTTTGCGCTGCCATATAGGTTAATGCGACAATACTTCCCCATTCATTCATGACATCTTTTTTATATAAAATACTCATAACTTTATGAAAAGATACTGCGGATATATCCCAACCTTTATGTGTGAAATTGTAATTTTGCTCTGTATAATGGAAGCCTTTTCTAACATTAATAGACATACCAATAGAATGTAAAACAAAGTCTAATTTACCACCTAAAATTTCGACAGATTTCATTACTAAGTTTTCTAAATCATCCATAGAAGTTGCATCTGCAGGTATGATTTGAGAGCCTGTTTTTTCGGCTAATTGATTAATTGCACCCATTCGTAATGCCACTGGAGCATTGGTTAATACAAAAATAGCTCCTTCTTCGTGTGCTCTTTCCGCAATTTTCCATGCGATTGAATTTTCGTCTAATGCGCCAAAAATTATTCCTTTTTTACCTTTTAATAAATTATACATAGGTTATATCGATTTAGTTATTTATTTTAAACAAAATTAAGGTTTTTATTTTAACTTAAACTTTGTTTTTTCTTGAAATTAATTTAACAAAAGTTGCTTTGCATGGCTTAAAGCAGATTCGGTAATTTTTTTTCCTCCTAACATTTCGGCAATTTCTTGTATTCTTTCTTTAGGCGTAAGTAATTTTATATTGGTAACTATTTCGTTTTCTTTTTCTTTTTTGAACACTTTATAATGTTGTTTGCCTTGTGCTGCAATTTGTGGTAAATGTGTAATGGAAATTACTTGCATATTAGCACTCATTTCAAGCATTACTTTGGCTATTTTATTAGATACTTCACCCGAAACTCCTGTATCAATTTCATCAAAAATTATGGTTGGCAAATCTATATAATTTGACAAAATAGATTTAATGGCCAACATAATACGTGACATTTCGCCTCCAGAAGGTCCTTTTTTTAAAGGGATGAAATTTGCTCCTTTATTAGTAGATACTAAAAATACTAACTCCTCTTTACCATTGTACAGAAAAGTGTCTTTTTTTATTAATTTTAATTGAAATCTAACTGAAGGCATTTCTAATATCGCTAATGATTTTTCTAATTTTTTTACGAAATTTGGAATTGCCTTACTTCTATTTATATGAATCGCATCGGACAAACTCTGTAACTTTTTTCTAACTATTGTAATTTCGTTTTCTTTTATTTGTAAAATTTCATGTTCATTTTCAACATTTTTAATTTTATTTGTTAAAGATTGCTGTATTTTTTGCAACTCTTTTATTGTAGCAACTTCATGTTTCCGTTGCAAATCGTACATATCCTGTAATCTATCGTTGTATTTTTCAATCTCTAAAGGATTTACTATGACATTTTCATTATGACTTTCAATTTCATTAGTGATATCATCTAATTCAATTTTCACACTTTCTAATCTATTATAAATAGCTTCGTATTCTTTTGAAAATACACGTAAGGTATTCCAATTTATATTTACCGAATTAAGTGTATCTACAATGCCAGATTGTTCGGAATTTAATAAGGATAAACTAGAAGCTAAATTTTGCTGAATTAATTCTACATTATTTAACTTGTCTAATTTTTGCTCTAAATTTTCTTGCTCATCTTGCTGAAAATTTGCTTTTTCTAGCTCATTCAATAAATGTAAATCGTAATCATATTCCTTTTTAGCTAATGCTTGAGTCTCCTTAATTTCGGCTAATTGTTTTTGTAATGTTTTGTATATTTTTAATCCTCTAACATAAGATTCTAATCGCTTTTTATTAGCTGCTAAAGCATCAATAATGTGAAATTGAAATTTATTATTGGCTAATTGTAGTGTTTGTTGTTGCGAATGTACATCTATTAATTGTTCGCTTAATTCATTTAAAATGGATAAAATAATTGGTGTATCATTAATAAAAGCTCTTGATTTACCACTTGGCAAAATCTCTCTTCTAATAATTGTTATATCTTCATAATCAAGGTCATGTTTTTCAAAAAAGGAATTTAGATTATAGTTAGCTATTAAAAAATGTGCTTCTATTATACATTTTTTATCTTTATTTTTTAATGAAGATAAATCGGCTCTTTTTCCTAAAACAAGGGATAATCCGCCTAGAATTATTGATTTTCCAGCGCCCGTTTCACCAGTTATTATTGACAAACCCTCTTTAAAATCTACTTCAAGCTTATCTATTAAAGCAAAATTATTAATTACTAGACTTTGTAGCATTTTATGGTTTATGGTTTGTAATAAGTAATTAAATTAAGTTTAAAATACATTAGGAAATGTATTATTGTATCCATTAAGTTATAGTGTTTACCTAATTTTTGACCAACTATTGTTTCTTGCTGGGTAAACTCGCATTAACATTTCTTTTAAATCAACGGTATTGATATTTGGTCCATCTTTAAAAATAGACATAATTTCATCTTCTTTTGTGTCTAAAAAGATCCGTAACAAATAAGCATTTGGTCTTTTTGAAAAGATTTCTTTTAAGCTTATAACGGCATTTTTAATTTGTAATTTAGCTTTCTTTTTATCTTTACTCATTGTATCTAAGCCATGTAAATGATAGGTATACATTGCAGCTCTATATGCTTGGTAGGTATTGTTTAACAAACCATCTATTAATTGAAATCGTGTTGCATCGCCATCAATACTATTCCAACCCTTGTAACCACTTTGCTGTGCTAATAATAACATTTTTTCTGCTTTTTTTAAGTAAGTGTCTCCGCCTTTATTCTCAAAACTATCTGCATCAACTCCTAAAATTACATAGGCGTAAAAAGACAGAAAAGAGGTTAAATTTGATTCGAAACTTGTTTCGTTTAAAATCAATGGCTGAAACTCTTCATAAGTAAAAGAAATATCGGCATCACTATAATTAAGCACTGGTGTTAAATAAGTAGAGTTAAATACAGGTCTTACTACTTGTATTTGCAAATTACCTGAAAAAGAATTACTTCCTGTTTGCTCGGCAATATTCAACGTCATTACACATTGTATTTTTTCCTGTTTTTTAAGGGTTTTATTTGTCCACTTTGTATTATTCATATAATCATTAATGGCTTTTTCTAAGGTTTTAAAAACTTGCTTATTTGAGCCACTAATCTGATTTGCAACAACAGTAGCCTTACAATTAAGTTCTTGAGCTGTAACAAAAAATGTTGTAAATAATACGATGAAGTATATTATAAATCTATTCATGTTTTTTATCTTTTACCAAAAGTAGTATTTATTTAAACGCAATAATCATTTTAATAGTATTATATTTTATGTAATTTCATTTAAAATACTATTCATAATATCTTTGGCAACTTCTTTTTTAGATTTCAATTCAAAAGCAATCATTTCATTATTACTTTTAATTATGGTTATTTTATTTGTTGAAGTTGCAAAACCTGCTCCTTTATCTCGCAAGGAATTTAAGATAATCATATCTAATTTTTTACGTTTAATTTTACCTTTCGCATTTTCTAATTCGTTATTGGTTTCTAAAGCAAAACCCACTAAAAACTGCGTTGTTTTCAAAGCACCCATAGAGGCTAAAATATCTTTTGTTGGTACTAATTCTATTTGCATAGAAGCATCTTTCTTTTTAATTTTTTGAGTAACAAATTTGGCTGGTTTATAATCCGATACCGCTGCAGTTGCAATAGCGATAGAAACATTTTTGTAATATTTATGTACGGCTTCGTACATTTGAGAAGCGGATTCTACTTTTACGATTTTAATCGATGAAAAATCTACTTTTTCATACGAAGGTCCTGAAATCAAGATTACCTTTGCTCCTAAACTCGCTGCTCTATTTGCAATTGCGTAGCCCATTCTTCCTGTGGATCTATTTCCAATAAATCGTACTGGATCAATTGCTTCATATGTTGGTCCAGCTGTTATTAAAACTGTTTTATTTTGTAATGGTAATTGGGACAAAACGTCTTGCTCTATAAAGGTAACAATATCTTCTGGTTCTGCCATTCGTCCTTCTCCAACCAAACCACTTGCTAATTCACCACTTACAGCAGGAATTAATGTATTTCCAAAATTTTGTAATTTAGTAAAAGAGTTTTTAGTCGAAGCATGTTGATACATATCTAAATCCATCGCTGGAGCAAAATACACTTTACATTTTGCAGATAAATAACAAGCAAGTAGCAAGTTGTCACTTGCTCCGTTTGCCATTTTAGAAAGCGTGTTTGCTGTAGCTGGAGCAACTAGCATCAAATCAGCCCAAAGTGCTAAATCTACGTGATTGTTCCATAATTCATTTTCGTTTTCTTTATCAAAAAATGTAGAATGTACTGGGTTTTTAGAAAGTGTTGCTAATGTTAATGGCGTAACAAAGTCTTTTGCTGCAGGTGTTAAAACAACTTTAACCTGAGCTCCAGCCTTAACAAAACCTCTAACTAGTGTTGCTGTTTTGTATGCGGCAATTCCACCACTTATACCAAGTAGTATTTTTTTACCACTTAATATAGACATTAGTCTTCGTTTTGAGAATCTTCTTCTGGGTTTCTATGGTAAATTTTATTATTTAACCATTCTTCTACCGCAATTGCTGTTGGTTTTGGTAAACGCTCGTAAAATTTAGAAACTTCGATTTGTTCTTTGTTTTCAAAAACTTCTTCTAAACTATCGTTATGTGTAGCAAATTCTTCTAATTTTTCTACTAATTCTGTACGTAAATCACCATTAATTTGTGTAGCTCTTTTCGCAATTATCGAAATAGCTTCATAAATATTATCAGTTGGCGCTTCAATTTTATTCTTATCGTACGTTATTGTAGATGTTGCTGCATTGGTGTTTTTATAGTCCATCTTTTATTTCGTTTTTAATGATTTTGTTATTTCTAATTCTTTATTCAATTTTTTTAATAAATTATTGGACTCCGAAGCGAATTCGGAATTTGGATAATATTTAAGAAAACGTTTTTGCGCTTTTAATGCGCTAGTCAATCGTTGGTGTTTTTTTTGATATACACTTTTCATTGCTAACTCATAGGTAGATTTGAATTTGTAAAATAAAGCTTCTTCTTTATATTTTGTTCCTAAATACTCTGAAACGAAATTATCTAGAGCAACTATAGCTGCTTGGTACTTTTCTGTTTTATAATACAATTTTGCAATATCAAACGCTTTTTTTTCTAATTTTTGCGTTAAACTTTTATATTGCGTATTTACTTCTTTTGTATGTTTAGAATCTGGATATTTATCTAAAAATTCTTGTAATGCTTCTAATGCTTTTTTTGTATCCCTTTGGTCTAAACTAGATCTTGGGGATGCTTTATATAAACTTTGTGCCGCTAAAAAATAAACTTCTTCAATTTTTGAGCTTTTAGGGTAATTATTAATAAAGCGTGTAAAACGATACGAAGCTAAGTTGTAATTTTTAAGTGCATAATCTGACTTGGCACTCATAAAACGAATACGTTGTAATTGCGGTTTATTTTGAAAAGTAGGTGCTACTTTTTCAAAAAGGACCATGGCCTTTTTATACTTACCAGCTTTGTATAGCTCTTCAGCCATTTTATACTGCGATTTTAAATCGCCTTTGTTCAAAACTTTATTATATTCACTACAAGAAGATAGTGTAACAAGAATAAGTAAAAAGAAAATTAAATTTTTCATGCGGCAAAAATACTATTAATTAATGAATTATTAAAACGAATAGGCAAAAGTAAGCCGCTATTTAAATAGCCGATGCATTTACTTGCTAAATGTTTGTTAAAAAACAAATTCTATTCGTTAATATGATGGCTTAATTCCTTTTTTATTTTTTCTTGTAAAGCTACCGACACTTTCAATAATGGTAATCGAACTTGATTTTCACAAATTTGCTTTTGTGCTAAAATTTCTTTTATACCTGCAGGATTTCCTTCTCTAAAAATCAAATCGGTTAATTGCATTAAATCGTAATGTTTTTTATACGCCTTACTTACTTCACCCTTTAAAGCGTAATTTATCATGGCTGTAAACTCTTTTGGCATACCTTGCCCTATTACACTTATTACACCAGATCCGCCAGCCAAAACAGATGCTAAGCCTAAACTATCATCGCCAGATATTACTAAAAAATCTTGTGGTTTATTTTTAATAATTTGATGTGTTTGTTGCAAATCACTTGCTGCATCTTTTATAGCAATTATATTCTTACAATCTCTTGCTAACCTTACGATGGTTTCAGGCTCTATATTTTTACCAGTTCTATGTGGAACGTTGTAAATTATTATTGGCTTACTAGAGGCGTTTGCTATTGTTCTAAAATGAGTGTAAATTCCTTCTTGGGTTGGCTTATTATAATAAGGAGAAACGGATAAAACAGCATCAAAAGCATCTAAATTTGTATTTCTTATATCTTCTATAACCTGTTGCGTACTATTACCACCAATACCTAAAACCAAAGGCAATCTTCCATTATTTTCATATACAACAGTTGTAATGACTTCTTTTTTTTCGGCAATAGTTAATGTAGCTGGCTCACCTGTTGTACCTAAGATTACTAAATAATCTATGGCATTATTTATTTGAAAATTAACTAGTTTTTTTAGAGCAACAAAATCTACCTCGCCATTTTTTGTAAATGGGGTTATTAAAGCTACACCTGTTCCTATAAATTGATTGTAACTCATTATATTTTTTTTAAAATTTTTAAATACTTTACCAACTCTTTATTGAAAATTTCAATATCACTTTCAACATCAAACATTAAATCATACATTTTATCATCAACATTTGCAAAACCTACTTTAAATTTCGCTTTAGATCTTGCAATTAAATATTTTTTAAAAATAAAGTTTGATTTTGTATAATCTATAAGCATATCAAATGGTTTATCTAAAAAAAGAATGGAATCTTTTACAAGTAACTTACCAGTCCAAGAAAAATCTTTTTCGGTTATCGTAACACCTCTAAACTCATTGTAATTATCTTTATTTTTTTTATACGTTAAAACGGAAAAATTCTCACTTCCCGAAGCAATTTCTCTTTGTAAGTGCTTTAATTTTTCAAAATCAAAATTAGAGTTTCTATCTACAATAATTCCAACGGATTTAACATTTTTAGAGATTTGCAAAGAAGTATTATTACTTTTACTTTTTAAAAGGCGCTCAATTTTTCTATTAACTTGTCTCTTTTTAAATGTATTATTACTCATAAATCTAAAACATATAAATACAAAATTAAACTATATTTAATTAGATATAGAAATTACATCTTATTATTTTGATATTATCCTAAATTTATTAGTTTCAAAGTTCCATTTCAGGGCAAACTCACACTTTGAAGCTCAAAGTTGATAAACGCTTTAAAACAAAGGGGTTATTTTTACGGTATTAATCGAAATTTAAAAGTGTAAAAATGCAAATACCTGATTATTAGATTAAAAAATAAAGTGTGAGTTTGCCCTGAGTTCCATTTTAACTAAAAGTAAGATTAAAAAGTTTTTTATTACATTTACCACATTATTTTTTTAGCAAACAACATAACAGGTAATTTAGATGATTTACAAATTCACTTTGATGCTAATTCATTGTGGTTGGTAAATATCACTATAGCTATAATTATGTTTGGTGTTGCATTAGACATTACAATAGCTGATTTTTCAAATTTAAAAAAGAGCCCTAAGCCTGTAATTTTAGGTGTGCTTGCTCAGTTTATCTTAGTGCCATTAACTACATTAATTCTCGTTTATATTATCAAACCACAAGCTAGTATTGCGCTTGGTATGTTTATGATTGCTGCTTGCCCTGGAGGAAATGTCTCTAATTTTATGACTAAATTAGCGAAAGGAAACACAGCTTTATCGGTAAGTTTAACCGCATTTGCTACGGCGGCCGCATTACTTATGACACCCATTAACTTAGCTTTTTGGAGTAATTTATACAACCCAACTTCTCAAATATTACAAAATATTAACATCAATCCTTTAGAGGTTGCCAAAATAGTACTATTAATACTTGGTTTACCATTATTATTAGGGATGTTCGTTAGAAATAAACAGCCTGTTTTTGCTAAAAAAGCATCTCGAATTTTAAAACCAATCTCTATTTTGATATTTTTAACTTTTATAGGTATTGCTTTTTATAATAATTTAGCTATTTTTAAATCTCATATTCATTATGTATTTTATATTGTAATTATTCATAATATAGCACTTTATTTAGTTGGTTACCATCTAGCAAAAGCAGGGAAACTATCTTTTAAAAACAAAAAAACGTTGACCATTGAAACTGGTATACAAAACGCAGGTCTTGGCTTAATGCTTGTTTTTATATTTTTTGACGGCTTAGGCGGTATGGCTTTATTAGTAGCTTTTTGGGGTATCTGGGATATTTTATCTGGTTTACTTTTAGCTTTTTATTGGAATAGAAAATCGAAAATAATTTAACACAAACCTTATGCTATTATATCATTTAGTAAAAACATATATTAAAACTGGTTTATTTCTTTTTTATAAAAAAACAACCGTATTAGGTAAAGAGAATATTCCCGAAAAAGGACCTATTTTATTTGTTGCCAATCATCAAAATGCAATGATGGACCCTTTAGTTGTGGCCACTTCTACAAAAAAAACCATGTATTTTCTAGCAAGAGCAAGCGCCTTTAAAAACAAAATAGCCGCAAAACTATTAACTGCAATCCATGCCATTGCAATTTATAGAGTTCGGGATGGTGTTAATTCGAAAGAATTAAATGAAGCTGTTTTTAGCCATTGTAATGACTTATTAAACCAACATAAAAATATCCTTATTTTTCCAGAAGGAAGTCATCATATTGTGAGAAAAGTACGTTCGCTAAGAGCTGGTTTTACACGTATTACTTTTGATTTTTTGAACGAAAATAAAGAAGCCAATTTAGTTATTATACCTATTGGTCTTAACTATAGTAATACGATAAATTACGCTAAGTCTTTAACTATAATATATGGAAAACCTATATATACCAGGCAATTTTATAATGAAACTAATCTTGAAAAATCAACTGATAACTTAATTAAGGAAGTACATCAAAAGTTAAGTGCATTAACGGTGCATATTGAAGATTCTGAAAATTACAACACCATTTTAAATCATCTTAATGAAACCGAATTATTAACACCGCAACAAACAAATGAAAAAATAAAAAAAATAAATTTTACAGAAAATTTAAAAAAGAAAAAGGCAACAAAAATAAAGAATGTATTTTACTATATCATGGTTTTAAATAGTATTTTTCCTTTTTTAATTTGGAAATGGCTCCAACCAAAAATAGATGCAATTGAATTTGTTTCTACTGCAAAATATGCTTTAGGGCTAACTATTTTTCCTTTGTTTTACTTCATCCAAACCATACTTATTTATATTTTTTTTGGAGGAACATTTGCAATGCTTTATATACTACTTTGCTTTTTATTAATTATTCTAAGTACAAAAACAAGATAGTATAAATTTTAACTTACCTTTGTTATATAATATACTATAGTAAATAATACAATTTTTTAACGCTCCTTAAACATTAACAGATGTTAGACCAATCAAATAAAGACAACGAAACCAATTTAACAGAAAACAATACTACTGAAGAAAATGTAAATTCAATAGAAACCACTACTTTAGAAGAAACTACTAACAATACCACTGAAGTGAAAGAGGTTGTGGTAGAAAATTACGATTCCTTTTCTTTAGAAGAATTAACAACGTCCTTACAAAATTTAATTCAAACCGATGCCATTCAAAAAATTAAACAAAGTGTAGATATTATAAAAAATACTTTTAATAAAAAATTTACTGCTTTTATTGAAGATAAAAAAGAAGCATTTGTAAAAGATGGTGGTAATGTTATTGATTTTCACTACAAAAGTGATGTTAAGTATACTTTTAACGGCTTATTAAATGAGTATAAAAAGAAAATAAAACAACACTACAAAGAGTTGGAAGACCAACGTAATGTAAATTACACTAAAAAAATTGCACTCATTGAAGAATTAAAATCGCTTGTTACTAACTCTGAACAAGCAACCCTATATAAAGAATTTCAATTACTTAGAGAAGCCTTTTTTAAAATCGGCGCTGTGCCTCGTGAAAAAAATGAAGATACTTGGCAAACGTATCGTTTTTACGAGCAACAAATTTATGATATCTTACATTTAAATTCTGATTTTAGAAATTTAGATTTCAAACATAATTTCGAAGAAAAAACTAAAATTGCCAATAGAGCTGAAGTTTTAGCCAAAGAAACAGATGTAAATAAAGCCTTCAAAGAATTGCAAATATTACACAGACTTTGGAAAGAAGAAATTGGACCTGTTGCAAGGGAATTTAGAGAAGAAATTTGGGCTAGATTTAAAGAAGCTACCAAACAAATACACGAAAAACGTCAAGTTATATTTGAAGAACTAGAAGCTAAATGGGAAGAAAATGTACCTAAGAAAGAAGCGCTCATTACTAAAATTAAAGAACTTACGGAACAAAATGTAATTTCTCATAACGAGTGGCAAAATAAAATAAAAGAAATGCAACAATTAAGAGATGCATTTTTTAAGATTGGTAAAGTCCCAAAAGAAAAAAGCGAAATAATTTGGCAAGAATTAAGAGAGGCTACCAAAATATTTAACAAACACAAAAACGCTTTTTATAAAGAAGTAAAAACAACGCACCAAGAAAATTTAGATAAAAAAAGAGCTTTAATTGATAAAGCCATCGCTTTAAAAGATAGTGAAGAATTAGAAGAAACTACCAATATCCTAAAAAAGCTACAAGCCGAATGGAAAACTGTTGGTCACGTACCAAGAAAATTTTCGGACAAAATGTGGAAAGAATTTAGAGGTGCTTGCAATCAATTTTTTGATCGTCTACACGCAGTTCAAGACGAAGAAAATAAAGAATTGATGGTTGTTTTTGAACAGAAAAAAGAATACTTAGAGAATTTAAAAGCAAGTATTACTGAAGAAACTAAAACCACCATAGAAGGTGTTAAAAAGCACATAAATGACTGGAAAGACTTTGGACAAGTTCCGCAAAAAATGCGTTTTATTGAATCTAAATTTAACAAAGTAATTGATAAATTATTTTCGAAATTAGATATGGATAAAAAAGAAGCTGCAATGATGCGCTTTAAAAATAATATTTCTACTTTTATGGAAGATGACAATACACGTAAAATTGAAAATGAAGCATTTTTTATTCGTAAAAAAATAGATGAAACAACCAAAGAGGTGAAATTATTAGAAAACAACTTAGGATTCTTTTCTAACGTCTCACCAGATAACCCTATGGTTAAAAATGTCTACAAGAATATTGCCAAACAGCAAGAAGATTTGATTCTTTGGAAACAAAAATTAAAATATTTAGGTAGTGTTTTAAAATAGACTTGGGTCTAGTTAAAAATAAGCATTACAAACTAA
>CAZOQL010000048.1:11474-17071 GCA_964582005.1 uncultured Flavobacteriaceae bacterium
ATAAAAGGACCAGTTGCTAAAGCAGGATCAATACCTCTTTTATCTAAAATTATAGGTACAAAAGTACCAACCAAAGAAGCTAAAATAATTACAACCACTAAAGAAATAGCAATAGATAAAGTAAAGTTGATTGGATAACTCATAATCTGTCCAAAAACAACAATCATTAAAGATAAAACAACGCCATTAAATAAACTTAAACCAACTTCTTTTAAAAGTCTTTTCCAAATACTACCTTTAATAATATTATTTGCCAAACCTTGTACAACTATTGCAGATGATTGTACACCAACATTTCCTGCCATAGCGGCAATTAAAGGTGTAAAAAAGAATAATGTTCTATATTTAATTAAAGCCTCTTCAAAACCTTCCATTATAAAAACAGAACCTAAACCACCAAGTAAACCTAAAATTAACCAAGGCAATCGTCCTTTAATTAATTCGAAAATACTATCATCTGCTTCAACATCATCGGTTAAACCAGCAGCCATTTGGTAATCTTTTTCGGCTTCATCTTTAATAATATCCACCACATCATCGATGGTTATTTTACCAACTAATCTACCCATTTCATCTACAACAGGTACTACAATTAAATCGTATTTTTGCATTATTAGTGCCACTTGCTCATCTTCATCATCTACTTTTACTGAAATAATAGAGTCATTATAAATCTCTTTAATAGGTGTTTTGGTAGAGGTTGTTAGCATACTTTTTAAAGACAATCTACCTTTTAAAATTTCGTGATTATCTACTACATAAACCGTATGCACTTTATCAATATTTTCTGCCTGTCGGCGCATTTCACGAACACAAGTAAAAATAGTCCAATCCTCATAGACTTTAATTAATTCTTTACCCATAATTCCACCAGCAGAATCTTCATCATAACGTAATAAATCAACAATATCTTTGGCGTGTTCTACATCTTCAATATGTGCTATTACTTCTTTTTTTTGACTTTCAGGTAAATCGGCAATAATATCTGCGGCATCATCGGTTTCTAGTTCGTCAATTTCGGAGGCAATTTCTTTGGTTGAAAGTGCATTTAATATATTGTCTCTAATATCCTCATCCAATTCCGCTAAAATATCCGAAGAAATTTCACTATCTAATAATTTGAATATTAAAATAGCCGATTCAAAATCAAGAGCATCTAAAACCTCCGCAATATCAGCATAATGCATATCTTTTAACAATGCTTGTATGCTAAGGTTGTCTTGAGCAATTATAAGTTGCTTAATTTTGGAAACGGTATTTTTATTTATTTCGATGCGCATATTACTCCATTTGTTTAAATCGTATAAAAAAGAGAAACGCAAAGGTACTTATAAAAATTGTTTTTTATGAAAATTATGTACTTTCGCACTTATATTATATAACTATGGCTTCAGGGTTTTTTGCTTTATTAGATGATATTATTGTAATGGCTAAAATAGCAACCAAAAAAACAGCAGGTATTTTAGGTGATGATTTGGCTGTAAATGCCGAAAAAGCGTCTGGTTTTACTTCTTCTAGAGAAGTGCCTGTTTTATGGGCAATAACCAAAGGCTCTATACTAAATAAAATAATCATTTTACCAATAGTATTTTTGTTAAGCGCTTTTTTACCATGGCTAATTGTACCAATATTAGTTGTTGGTGGTGTTTATTTAGCTTACGAAGGTGCCGAAAAAATACACGAATATATAATACCAATTTAACCATAAAACAAGTCAAATAAATTGTTTATTTTTCACAATATCTTTGTTAAGATATTTTACCATAGCAAAGGCTATTCTAAAATATCTTAACTTCAATCTTGCAAAAAATAATTCATTTTATTTTTGACAGATTTTATAATTAATTTGGTATAATACCGCATGCTAAGGAAAAGGAAAGTGCGAATGTAGTTAAATTGTCTGAAAAGGAATTATTAACTCTTGAAAAAGGAAAAGTAAGATCAGCAATTATTACCGATTTTATTTTATCCATTGAGATTGTAATTATTGCCTTAAGCACCGTGCTTGAAAAACCGCTTACAACACAAATATTGGTAGTGTCATTTGTAGCAATAATAGCAACAATTGGTGTTTATGGTATTGTGGATTTAATTGTTAGAATGGATGATATGGGATATAAATTAATACAATTAAGTAAAACGAAAAAAGGGGTTAAATACTATTTGGGTACTTTTTTAGTAAAAGCTTTGCCTAAGGTTATTAAAAGTTTATCGGTTATTAGGTACGATTGCTATTTTACTTGTTTCTGGAGGAATATTTATACATAATATAGAATATTTACATCATTTATTGGATGGTTTGCCATCTATATTAGCCGAATTATTGCTTGGTTTGATTGTTGGTTTTATAGTCTTATTCTTAATAATACTTATAAAAAAAAAAACTTCCTACTTTTCTAAAATCATTTGTGTTAATTTAATAAACTCTTCTACGGATAATTGTTCTGGTCTTTTGGTAAGAAATACATCTTGCTTTAAAGCATCTGAAATTCCCATTACACTCAAACTTTTTCGTAACATTTTTCTACGTTGGTTAAAAGCTGTTTTTACAACGCGATAGAAAAACTTCTCGTCAACTGGTAAAGAAAAAATTTTTTTTCTCGTTAACCTAATGACACCAGAATCTACTTTTGGCGGTGGATTAAATACAGTTGGTGGTACCGTAAACAAATATTCCACATCATAAAAAGCTTGGGTTAAAACCGATAAAATTCCGTATTTTTTTGAACCTGCTTTTTCTGCAATTCTCTCGGCGACTTCTTTTTGAAACATACCTGAAAATTCGGGTATAGATTCTTTGTTTTCTAAGGTTTTAAAAACAATTTGTGTAGAAATATTATACGGGAAATTGCCAATAATGGCAAATTGTTTATTTGGATATAGATTTTTTAAATCGGCTTTTAAAAAATTGTCTTCAAATATTCGGTTTTCTAAATCTTTAAAATTATCTTTTAAGTAAGCTACCGATTCTCTATCTATTTCAATAACCGAAGTTCTATAATTAGGGTTGTCTAACAAGTATTTAGTTAAAACACCCATTCCAGGTCCAATCTCTAAAACATCGTTATAATTGGATGTGCTTATTAAGCTATCGGCAATTTTTTTTGCAATAGATTCATCGGTTAAAAAGTGCTGTCCTAAATGTTTTTTTGCTCTAACGTTCATTTAATTGGTATAATTACTAGTTGTAAAAACAATCTCTAATTCGGTTCTAAAAGTTACGAATTTTCCCGAAAATAATTGCGTGGTTTCTTTTCGCAACCTATTAGCATCTTCGTCATAATATTTTTCAAGGGTTTCTTTACTATCGGTTGTATATTGAACGGAATAGGTTATGCCACCCATTTCTTCTTCAATAATAACTTTACTCATTTTTGCCTTACTAAACTTACCAGTTTTCAACATGTCTGGAATGTGTTTTTGTTGCATCCAAACAAGCCATTTATCGTGAACTTCTTCTTCAATATTTATGGTTACGTTATAAATATACATATTAATTTAGGTTTGATTTTTGTAGTTGCAAATGTCGTTATTTAATTATGACTTTGATGTCTTATTTAATAACATCGCCACGAAGTTTTCTAAAACGCTTCCGAGCATCTACCAAATAGATACTACTGGCAAAATCAAAAATTATTTTTTGATACATTTCTTTTGCTTTTTCCGTATCGTTTAATTCTTGTTCATAGAGTTGTCCTAATTCATAATAGGTATTATCGGCTAAAATGCCGTCTTTTTTAATTTGAAGTATTTTTTTATAATTATTCTCAGCGAAAGCAAACTGACGTTTCTTTTTGTATAGTGAAGCTTGTTTAAATAAGGCTTCATCTTCAATAGGATGTCCTTTAAATTTTTTTATAAGCAAAGTTAACGTGTCAATTGCTTGCTGGGTTTTATTTTGATAGGCTAACAAATCTGCCGTAGCATATTTTTTCAAAGCAATTCGAATAGTATCTCCAACAATATTATCGCTTATTAAAAGGTTTAGTTCTAAAGCATCGTTGGCAATAAGTTTTGAAGTGGCAGATTTTAAGACCTTTAACTGTGTTTTTGCCCAATCAAAATCTCCTTTATAATAAGATGTTTTCGCCACTTTTAAACGTGCTGTTTGTGCTATCTCACTACCGCGTAAATCGGTTTGAACTTGGGTATAATTTATTAACGCTTGGTTAAATTTATTGGTATATACCAAAACATCGGCTAATTTAATTTTAATTGCTCCTTTACTAAATTGTGAATCTGCAAAAGGCAAGGCTTCTTTTAATACCACAAGTGCTTTTTGAGGTTGGTTTTTGGTGAAAATTAAAAAATCAGCATACGCTATTTGTAGGTTTATGGTAGTTTTGTTTTTCCCAAATTCTGTAAATAATTCTTGAAATTTTTGGGTTACCTTATCATAATCTTCTTCTATTTTGGCAGTTGAGATACCAAGTTGCAGTAAAGAAAGTTGGGCTTGAATAATATCTCTTTGATTTTTACTATTATCTAATATAAATTGAAAGCTATTGGTCGCAGTTTGATATTGTTTGGCATCAAAACTAACATAGCCTAAATCGAAAATTCTTTGCAACGAAGTGTTGCTTCTTTTGAACAAAGCTTTTTCTTGTATTAAGGCTTTATTATAATCTTTCTGTTGCATGTATAACCACGCTAGTAATTTATTCCAAGAATCGTTTGGTTTGCTTTGCAATTGCTTTAAAACCGATTTTCTAAAAATTTTATTGTATTGATTTTCGGAGTCATCTGTAATAAACTTACCAACATAACGTTGTATGGTGCTGTAGTAATTTGGGTTACTTGCCACCATATCTAAATAGGCATCAAACATTTTATCTATTTGTCCTTTTTCACCATAAATGTTTGCAATATAGAGATGGAAATTCAATTTAGGATTAAATTTCATTGCTTTTTGATAGACTATCAAAGCTTTATCTAAAAGATGATTTTCGGTAAAAGATCTACCAGTCATTCGTGCTGTAGTTGGTTTTTTATCTACGGCATCTATTGCTTTTTGGTATAACGGTTCTGCTTGTTCTTTTAAATTTTGTAATTGGTAGTTGTATCCTAGTTCTACATTTAGATAGGCATGATTTTTAAATGCTGTTTTTTGTTTTCGTATGAGAGAATCTGCTTTGCTAAAACTTTCCAATTCTTGGTAGCAATTTAATAATTTTTTAAAATAGGTGCGATTATTTTTATTTTTTTGGTAGAGTTTTTTATAAATACTCGCTGCCTTTTCATATTCGCCTTTTCTGTAATAAGCATAAGCTTCTTGTATGTTTTGTGCTGGCACAAAATAAGTGCTGCTTAAAAATAAGAGTATTAGTATTTTTTTCATGTATTGTTTTTGTACAATAAGTATTCCAAAAAAAACTTAAAAGTTCGTTCAAATATAACTAAAAAAATGAAATTCTTACCTTTTTTTCGAATACAGATGCGAAAAATAATATATTTTCATAAAAATAATTTTAAATGTAAATTATTGAAAATGAGACATCAACATTATAAATTGAGTAATTTATAAAAAAACATATTTTACAGAGGTAACATTTTGGCACGTATTTTGTCTTATAAGTAACAAGACTAAACAAATTTAT
>CAZOQL010000049.1:0-16946 GCA_964582005.1 uncultured Flavobacteriaceae bacterium
AAACTTTCACTTTCTAATAAAAAAACAGATGGCAAACCTGCGCGTAACACATCGCCTAAAGGGCATAAATAATAATTGGCAATCCAAGACCAATGTTGTAATTGAATTTTATTTATGATGGGTTTGTCATCTAAGATTTGATAAATATCTTTCGCTTCATATCCTGCAGGTGCATTATTATGGATTTCATAAACAATTGCAGTATATATTTTTGTTTTTCCAAAAGGGACAGCAACACGCATACCAGATTGTAAAAACACGGATTCTGACTCGGTTATTCTATAAGTGAATAATCGTTCTAATGGCTTGGGTAATATGACGTTTATGTAAAAAATTGTTTTATTTTGATTGAATTGCTAATGTCGGAAAGTTTTTTAAAACAAAAAAAAATCTCGATTAATTAATCGAGATTTTTATAATTGTTTATTTGTGTTACGTTTATTTTATAAAATTAATTTTACGCATACGTAAATTTTCTGGAGTAACCTCTAAATACTCATCATCTCTAATATACTCCATACATTCTTCTAAAGAAAAATCTACTTTTGGAAATATTTTTTGAGCTTCATCCGTACCAGATTTACGCATATTTGTTAATTGCTTTCCTTTAATAAGGTTAACAGCCATATCTTCACTTTTGCTATTTTCACCAACAACCTGTCCTTTATAAATTTCTTGATTAGGATCGATAAAGAAACGACCTCTATCTTGTAATCTATCAATTGCATAAGCAGTTGCTTTACCAGTTACCGAAGAAATTATTGCTCCTTTTGCTTCATCGGATGACATCTCACCTTTATATGGTGCATATTCACTAAAACGATGGTTTATAATTGCTGCACCAGCGGTTGCTGTTAATATTCTATTACGTAAACCAATTAAACCACGTGATGGAATTGTAAATTCAAGATGTTGTAAATCTCCCTTAGGTTCCATTACTAATAAATCTCCTTTACGAAGAGAAACTAAATTAATTGCTTTACTTGCTACTTCTTCAGGAACATCAATAGATAAGGTTTCCATTGGTTCGCTTTTTACGCCATCAATTGTTTTAATAATAACGTTTGGTTTACCAACTTGTAATTCGTAACCTTCTCTACGCATGGTTTCAATTAAAACCGATAAATGCAAAACTCCACGACCAAAAACAATAAATTTATCTTCGGAGTCGGTTGTTTTAACTTTCATTGCTAAGTTTTTTTCTAACTCTCTTTTTAAACGATCACGTAAATGACGAGATGTTACATACTTACCTTCTCTTCCAAAAAATGGTGAGTTGTTAATAGTAAACAACATACTCATTGTTGGCTTGTCTATTTCAATTCTACCTAATGCTTCTGGATTTTCTAAATCAGCAAGTGTATCGCCAATTTCAAAATCTTCAATACCAGTTACTGCACAAATATCGCCACTACGCACTTTAGAAACCTTTACTTTACCCATTCCTTCAAAAATGTGTAGTTCTTTGATTCTAACCTTTTTAGTAGTTCCATCTGCTTTACAAAGCATATAATCTTTATTTTCAACTAAATCACCTCTAAATAAACGACCAATAGCAATACGACCTGTAAATTTAGAAAAATCTAAAGAGGTAATTTGCATTTGTGGCGTTCCTTCACGGTATGGTGCTTCAGGAATGTATTTTAAAATGGTATCTAAAAGCGGAATGATATTATCATTTTGCTCTTTCCAGTCGTAATTCATCCAACCAAATTTTGCCGAACCATAAACTGATTCAAAGTCTAATTGATCTTCTGTTGCATCTAAAGCAAACATTAAGTCAAATACTTTTTCGTGTACGATATCTGGCGTACAATTCTCTTTATCAACTTTGTTAATTACAACAATTGGTGTTAACCCCAATTCAAGTGCTTTGCCTAATACAAAACGCGTTTGTGGCATTGGACCTTCAAAAGCATCAACCAATAACAAAACACCATCTGCCATTTTTAATACACGTTCTACTTCTCCTCCAAAATCCGCGTGACCAGGCGTATCAATTACATTAATTTTTACGTCTTTATAATTAATAGATACATTTTTGGATAGAATTGTAATTCCTCTTTCTCGTTCTAAATCATTATTGTCTAATAATAATTCCGTTCTTTCTTTACGATCGTCTAAAATTTTTGCTTGGTCGATAATTTTATCCACCAAAGTTGTTTTTCCGTGATCAACGTGTGCTATAATAGCGATATTTCTAATAGATTGCATATGTAATTTTTAAAGGTGCAAAAGTACTCTTTATGTTTTAACTATACTTCTTTTTACAAAAAAGTTTTATGTGACAAAAATCACCTTTTATTTTTTATTAAATAACTACTTTTGTTTTTTTAAAAAATCTTAAAAACTAAACACAATGATTAAAAATGTTTTACCACTGATTGATTGGAATATGGGTATTGTTGGTAGTGTCGTACTGCTTGTTGTTTTTGGAGGTCTGGCATTAATGCTTATTCTTTTTATGCGAAGCGGCAAAAAGAAATAAGTATTAAATAAACATTTCTAAAAGCTTATTGGTTGTATGCCAATTTCTAGCAGTAGCAATAACATGTAACTTGTTTTCAATTATTTTAATAGATAATTTTGAAGAACCCGCGCCCATATCATATTTCAAAAAAATAATTTTATTGTTAATTATATAGATGTCTTTTCCGAAATTAAATGCATCTAATTTGGCAGTTTCCATAGGTGATTTATTTAAATAGGCTACATATAAATTTTTCGTATTTACGTTTTTCTTTTAAGTAAGGGTTGTTTTTTACTACAGATTCTATTTCTGTTTTGGTTAAAATAATAACAGGAATTTCTAAATGAAACTCTTTTTTAATTGCTTTTTCTATAAATTGAGATAGTAATGCTTTCTTTTTATCTGATGTAAAAACTACATTACCACTTTGTATATATGTTTTTACGTTTGTAAAATCTAATTTTTGAAATAGCACTTTTAAATCTGCCATTAGAATTTTATTTTTTCCTGAAACGTTTATTCCACGTAGAAGTGCGATGTAGGTTTTCATTTTAATTTTGGTTTCCAAACGGTTAGTTTATCATTCGTTTTTATCTTAACTGCAAATTTTTCAAAATTAGGCATGTTGTTAAGTACCAAATCATCGTAACTCACATTATGTGTAATGATTAGGTCGAAATTATTTGTAAAAATAGCTGGTATTTCTTCTTTAAAATTGGTAGCAACTCGATGTACTTTTTTATGCCAAGCAAGCATTGGTGTATTCCACCCATTAGCACAAATTACAATTGTTTTATTATTTTCTACATCAAACGAATTTAAAAATACGTTACTTTCTTTAAAATCGTTTACTATAACATCACCATTGGTTTGAAGGTATTTGTATTTCCAATATTGAGTTTCGGTAGCCAAAGATAGAGCGCCACTTAAAAAAATCACAACAATAATTGTTATATATTTATTGGTGAAATCTAATTGTAAAACAATAAAACATATCGTTAAAACTAAAACGGGAAGCCACGTGTCTAAAGCATAATAATCATGTGCCGACATACTAGATGGCATTAATATGTTAAACATACCAACCCCTAAAACAGAAAATAATAATCCTATTTTTAAAGGAGTTAATTTAATTTCTTTTTTAATTTTATTGGTTAAAAATAAATATATTAAGATGACAATACCTGTAAAATGAATCATCGGTAAAAAACTACGAGAGTACTTTTTTATCTGATTAAATAAATAATGAAAAAAACTACCAAAACTATCTGCTATTAAGGGTTTATTTAAAAAAACGGAGCCATGCGTATTGGCTAAATATTTATTATATATAAAATAACTAGCCACAAAAAATAAACTTAAAAAAATATATAGAACTTTCCAGTTAATTTTTTTGTTCTTGAGTAAGCTCATAAAAAAAATGCCTAAAATAGCCAATAAAAATATAACTTGAGTAAAACGCATTAGAGCAGCGAGTGTTAAAAATAATACACCAAAAATGTAATATTTATTTTTAGAAAAATACAAGTACCGCAATAAAAAGCTTAAGCCAATTAAAAAACTATTAAATGCAGCTGCCGAGACGTGAAATCCGTTTTGATAATAGGCGTAAATAGGTTGTAATAATATAAAACCCGTTATAAATAAAGCTTCCCAAAAACCTTTAATTAATACAATAGTACGAAATAAGTAAAACAACGCAATAAAGCTCCATAACAGCATTACCAATCTATAAACCCAAGGTTCGGTTGTTCTTAAAACAGACATTACGCCCGCAACTGTGTAATGAAAAATAGGAAAATCAACTGCTGTAATTCCTTGTGGATTTTCTAACTTTTCTTTCGGCTTAAATTGATGTGTTAACGCATATGTAGTTGGATGAAAAAAATCAAAATCATTCTCTAAAAAACCTAAAGCCAATACATAATGATCGCCTTGTGCCCAACCATGTATTTTGGAAGGTAATTTATTATAACTTTTATTATGCAACAGAACAATACTAATACTAAAAAATAGTATAAATTTAAAATTACTGGAAAAGATTATTTTTTTCAAATATATTTAGTATTTATTTAGTTAATTTTCTACGTTTACGTTCTTTTTTTAACAACTTCAATTCTCTTGAGGTTTGCCCAGCAACCGATGTATTTTCTTCGGCTCTACGAATTAAATAAGGCATTACATCACGCACTGGACCAAATGGTAAGTACTTTGCAACATTATAACCTTTATCTGCAAGATTAAAACTAATATGATCGCTCATACCATACAATTGACCAAACCACATTCTATTATCATTATTATTAATTTGATGTTCTTTTGCCAATTGTATCAATCTCAAAGTACTTTCTTCATTATGTGTTCCTGCAAAAACTGCCATTTTATCATGTTCTAACATGTAAATTACCGCAGCATCAAAATTAGTGTCGGTTTGTTGTTTGGTCTCGCAAATTGGTGATTTACAACCGAGTTTATCAGCTCGTTCACGTTCTTTTTCCATATAAGCACCACGAACCAACTTCATGCCAATATAATATTTTTTTTCTTTAGCTCTTTGATGTAAATTAATTAAATATTCTAACCTATCCCATCGATACATTTGTAATGTACTATATACAATCGCTTTATTTTTATTGTACTTTTCCATCATTCTTTCAATTAAATCATCCGCAGCAGTTTGCATCCAACTTTCTTCGGCATCAATTAAAAGTGGCACATCATTTTCATACGCTTTTGCACATACTTTTTCGTACCTTGCTTCTATTCTATGCCATTCGTCTTTTTCTTTTTCTGATAACTCTTCTTTTTCTGTTATTTTTTGATATATAGCAAATCGCCCAAAACCTGTTGGCTTAAAAACAGCAAATGGAATACTATCTTTTTCTTTTACAAAATCTAGTATTTTCAAAGTTTTATCCATTGCTAAATCAAATTGTTCTTCGGTTTCTTTTCCTTCTACAGAATAATCTAAAACTGAATGTACATTTTTAGAATACATTTTAACCACAACATCGTTACAATCTTCTTCGGTAATTCCTCCACAAAAATGATCAAACACAGAAGCTCTAATCAACTGTTCAACAGGCATATGCGCTTTTAATGCGAATTTTGTAATTGCTGTACCAATACGAACCAATGGTTCACTTTGTATCATTTTAAATAAAAAATAAGCACGTTCTAACTCGGTATCGGTTTTAATTGCAAATGCAACCGTTGTATTTTCAAAAATATTTCCCATAAAATAGTATTCTTTAGCAAATTTAATAAAAATAGATGTATAAAAGTTGTATTTTGCAATCGAAAATTACAACCAATGAAAACCATTAAAGCTAGTGATTATTCTATTTATTTTGAAGATAATAATTATGAATTTTTAACTGATTTCTTAGAAAAAAATACTTTTTCCACTTTATTTATTTTAGTAGATGAACATACTAAAAACAAATGTTTACCTATATTTTTATCCAAAATCAACGCTAAATTTGATTTTACAATTATTAGTATTCCTGCTGGTGAGGATTATAAAAACCTAAAAACCTGCCAATCCGTTTGGCAAACGCTAACAGAAAAGAAAGCCGATAGAAAAAGTATTTTACTAAATATTGGCGGTGGTATGGTTACCGATTTAGGTGGTTTTGTTGCGGCTACATTCAAAAGAGGTATTCGTTTTATTAATGTCTCTACTTCATTACTTGGTATGGTAGATGCTTCGGTTGGTGGAAAAACTGGTGTAGATTTTAATGGTCTTAAAAATCAAATAGGCGTATTTGCAAACCCAGAATTAGTTTTAATTGACTCAACTTATTTAAAGACATTACCAAAAAGAGAATTAATTTCTGGTATGGCTGAAGTTATTAAATATGGATTAAGTTATGAGGCTACTTTATGGAATACCATTAAAAAACAAAAATCCTTTTCAGAAAAATTTTTACGAGAATGGATTTACCAATCCATAAAAATAAAAAATGATATTGTTTTAAAAGACCCAAAAGAAAATGGCTTGCGTAAAATATTAAATTACGGGCATACTATTGGTCATGCTATTGAAACACATTTTTTACAAGATACAACTAAAGAAACTTTAACACATGGCGAAGCCATTGCTGTAGGTTTAATTTGCGAAACGTATTTATCAAATAAACTTTTTTCTTATCCAGACAAAGAAGTTAGCGAACTAAAAAAATATATAGTAGCTGTTTTTGGTAAAATTGATTTTAAAGCAAGTGATTTTAAAGCTATTTTAAATTTCATGCAACACGACAAAAAGAATATAAATGGTACAATTCAATTTGTTTTATTAGAAAATATAGCAACTTCAAAAATAGATTGTATTGTTTCGGAAACAGTAATAATAGAATCTTTAAACTACTATTTATCTTAATGTTACAAGAAAACTTCACTTTAGAGAATTTACCTGAAATTGCAAGAAAAATAATTGCGAATACCCAAAATAAAATTTTATTATTCTATGCCAATATGGGCTGTGGTAAAACTACCTTAATTAAAGAAATAATAAAACAACTTGGTGTAGAGGATAACGTTAGTTCACCAACTTTTTCGTTGGTAAACGAATATATTACTACTAAAGGAGAAACTATTTTTCATTTTGATTTTTATAGAATTGAAAACGAAAATGAAGCTTTAGATATCGGAATAGAAGAATATTTCTATCAAAACGCATGGTGTTTTATAGAATGGCCAGAAAACATAGAAAATTTACTACCTTTAGATGCTGTTAAAATTTATTTAAAACAAGTAGATGAATTCACAAGAGAAATTTATATTGCAACGGATTAACACTAATTTAGTAAGTTTAAATACAGCTTAAAAACTTTAAATATGAGCCATCAATTTAGCCCTTTTAGCAAAGAAGAATTATTACCAAAACCCGAAACGCTTGAAATTAAAAAGCAAAAAGGGGAACTATTTATCGGTATTCCAAAAGAAACTCGATTAGAAGAAAAACGAGTTTGTTTAACTCCAGATGCTGTAGAAGCATTGACAAATCATGGGCATAGAATAGTTGTAGAAACTGGCGCAGGAAAACATTCTAATTTTTTAGACAAACAATATGCAGATGCAGGCGCAAAAATAAGCTATAGTGCCGAAGATGTTTTTGCTTGTAATATTGTTTTAAAAGTAGAACCGCCATCTTTACATGAAATTGAGATGATGAATCCACAAAGTACGCTTTTATCTGCTCTTCAATTAAAAACACAAAAAAAAGAATATTTTGAAGCTTTAGCTAAAAAAAGAATTACTGCCATAGCTTTTGATTTTATTAAAGATGAACACGGTGTTTATCCTATTGTAAAGTCTTTAAGTGAAATTGCTGGAATTGCTTCGGTCTTAATTTCATCGGAATTGATGAATAAAGACAATAATGGCAATGGTTGGCTTTTAGGAAACATTAGTGGTGTTCCTCCTTTAGAAGTAGTAATCATTGGTGCAGGAACTGTTGGCGAATTTGCTGCTAGATCCGCAATGGGTTTAGGGGCATCGGTAAAAGTATTTGACAATTCAATAACCAAACTAAGACAATTACAACATAATTTAGGCAAACCAATTTACACATCAACCATTCAACCAAAAACACTTCAAAAAGCATTAAAACGTTGTCACGTTGCTATTGGTGCAGTTAGAGGTAAGAATAGAGCGCCAATTTTAGTTACCGAAACTATGGTAGAGCAAATGCGAAGCGGTGCCGTAATTGTAGATGTTAGTATTGATCGTGGTGGCTGTTTTGAAACTTCAGAAATTACCACACACAGCAAACCTACGTTTAGAAAACATGATGTAATTCATTATTGTGTGCCAAATATTCCATCAAGATATGCTAGAACGGCATCTTTATCTATCAGTAATATCTTTACGCCATATTTATTACAAATTGCAGAAGAAGGTGGTATTGAAAATGCCGCTCGTTTTGATAAAGGTTTGCAAAAAGGAATGTATTTTTACCATGGTGTTTTAACGCATAAATCGGTTGCTAATTGGTTTAATTTACCTTTTAGAGATATTAACTTATTACTATTTTAACTATATTAACGTGATGAAAATTGACTTTGCTTTATTAAAAAGAATTAAATTAATGGGAATTGGTTTTGCCATGGGAATTATCATTGTGCTTTTTATTTTTAATGGTAAAAAAACAAAGTGCAAATGGTTTCCTAATGCACGTATTTTAAATATTATTCAACAAAAAAAGATTACATATTCTTCTTCTATTAATAAGTCTATCGCTTTTAAAGCAATTGATAGTACGGATATTAATAATTTTTTAATAAACGGAAAAATAGATTTTTCAAAAAGTCAAGTAAAAAACAAACCTTGTCGTACTTATTGGATTAACGGCAATGTAAATACTCAAAAAGCGGTTTTACACGTAAAAATTTGTGATAGTATTGCAATTATAGAGCGTATTGATTATCTTACAAATAAAAAATAGATACGCTAATTTTTATTCTTGTTAACATACTCTATTAACTTTTTACCATAAAGTGACTTTGCAATTTTTGGCGACATTGATTTTATAATAGTATCTAATATTTTAGGGTTAGCATCATAAATTTTGGATAAAGCTAAATAAGGTGCTATTTCATAATCTGCATGATTTACTGCAAAATTTGCTGTGTATAGATACTTTCTTTTTAAAATATTATTGATTTTTTTTTCAATTATAGCTACTTGATTGGAGTCCTTAAATTTTGCAGCATCAAATTTTTTGGCAATTAAATCTAATTTTAAATTATTAAACTTGGTGTTGGTAGCCCTATAAACATCCATATATTCTTGATTTTTTGAACCTGTTATAATTGGCTTAAAACCATAGGTATTTAAATCAGCCTTTATAGAGATTTCACCTTTTTCACCAAAGAATTGTAAAATTTTATTGGTACCTGCTATAGATAAAAAATATATTTGCGGACTATCAATATTATCCGACAAAACAAAGGTGTTATTTCCTTCAAGCACTACAGAATCTACCTTAACTAATAATGTATCAACTATTTTCTCTAAATAAACAGTACCTTTATGTAGTCCTTTTATTTTTCCATTTATTTGCATGTTTCCTGTTTTGGATGTACAAGAGGCTATTAATAATATAGAAATTAATAATAGAATGTGTCTGAATTTCATTGTATGTATTTTAGTGGGTAGTACGTTTATTTATTTTGAATATATCTTAAAAGTAACAAGAACTATTATTTAACCATCTACTTCGTTTTTTAAAATTAAAATCAAAAAGTAAGACAATTTCATGAGAACCTGTGTTAAATTTACTCAAATTAGTTAAGGAATAATCATAGGAATAACCAACTCGAATAGTTTCATTAACACTTAGAGCGACTACAGCACTTATGGCATCATGATAACGATAAGAAATACCAAATTCTATAAAATTATTATACAATAAATTGGCATTAAGATCTACTTGTAAAGGCAAACCACTTGCTTTTTTTAGTAATGTAGAAGGTTTAAATTTTACTTTTTCATTTAATTCAAATACATAGCCTAAGGTTAAAAAATAATGTAAATCCTCACTAATTCCTGATGTATATTGATTATTATCTAACCTAAATTTAGGTGTTTTTAATAATTGTGGAATAGATAATCCTACATAAAAATGCTTGGTGTAATAAAAAGCACCAAATCCGAAATTAGGATACGTTCCTGTTAAATCTGGGTTTATATCGCCATCTGGTGTAATACCTTGCGTTAGGTTATTGGTAAAATTAGAAAAACCTCCTTTTACGCCAAGTGCTAATCTTGTTTGAGAAGAAGTTACAATGGTGTACGAAATATCTGCATTAAAATTGGTTTCTTCGGCTAGACCAATTTTATCATGAACTACTGAAATTCCAAGCCCTAAACCCTCAAAGGCTCTTCCGCTTATCGAAAATGTTTGTGTTTCAGGAGCACCTTCTACGCCAACCCATTGTTTTCTACCTAACAAACCAATGGTTAAATCTGACCTGGAAGCTACATAAGCAGGGTTTATTATATTCATATTATACATGTACTGCGTATAATGTGGTACTTGTTGCCCAAACAGATGTGAAGTTATCAAAAAGGCACATCCAATAATTATATATGTCAAATTTTTCATCCTCATTTATCTTATTAATTGTACAAAACCAGACTTTGGTGCAGTTATACCATCGTTATATTCTAAAGTATAATAATATACACCTTCGGGAACTGGACTTCCTTTTCGCTCTCCATTCCACCATTCAGGTTGTGTTCTTGCTTGATTTTCATATTTATGAATTACGCTTCCCCAACGGTCAAAAATTTGTAACGAAAAATTAGGATAAGCTTGCAAACTTCTTATTTCAAAAACATCACTTAAACCATCATTATTTGGCGAAAATAAATTGGGTATATCATTGTCTAAAATTGTACCTAGATTAGTTGGGTTTATGTTATCGGTATTAAACGTAATAACCAAACCGTTTAAAGTTAAATTTTCGGTATTTTCGGACAAAACATCATCTATTGTCATAACTATAATAGTGGCTTCTAACGCAAAAGCAGGAATTGTAATTTGAGTGGTTAATGCTGTATAATCGAGTGGTTCATTTGCGGTTCCGTTAGTAGTAAAAATAGTAATTATTGTATCGGAATCATTTAAATTGCTTAAACTAATATCAAATTGTAATTCATTTCCTTCTATTACAGTTGGACTGGAAATGGTAACCGTTGGATCGGGATCAATATCTACAATAGTACCTCGTTTATTTAAATCTTGTAGACCTACATTATTACTTGTCACAATGCCGTTTACAAGTATATACTCTTCGTCTACTTCGTTTAAATTATCTATTATAGTTGTAATATCAAAGGCTATTTGTGTGTTTTCATTAGCTGGATCTATGGTGCCTGGAATGGTAACTGTTCCTAAAAAAGAAGTATAATCGTTTGGATTTATTGCAGTAAAATCTGTCGTAGTAATATCTATAACGATTGGTATAGAGCTAGAAGTTGTTACGGATGTTGGTGAAATCATAACTACATGTTGTAATGGTATTCCTTCATTGGCAATAGAGTCATTCATTTCTATATCTGGCGGATTATCATTATCTACTATTGTACCTATCCCTTTAGCTTCTGTATTAAATATCGTTGGCAAATTAATGGCAGCATTTAAAGTAAAAAGCTCTGTTAATTCGTCTATGGTGTCTTCATTAGTTTGAATAATCACATCTAAAGAAGTTGTTCCTGCTGGTATAGTTATGGTCGTAACTGGTGTATTATCAATACTTAAATAATCAAAAGGCGCAGTTGCAATTTCGTATTGTGTGGTTATATCTGTGCCATCATTGGTAAATATAACAATATCGGTATCGGTTGCACTAGGAACAGATATTGTTAAATTATTCATGCTTTTCAGTTCTACTTTAAAAGTTAAAATACCACCTTCGGTAACTTGCTCGTTTGTAATAGTAACCACAATTGCCATAAGCTCTCTCCAATCTCTTTCGGGTGTATTTGCATCATCTACGTTAGGAAAACTTAATGGTGTTTGTCCATTAGTTGGGTTTATTTGCGAATCGTCTACATCATAAACATCGTCTAAACCATCGTTATCGGAATCGGCTGGTACAACTACTAGCGTTTCTGGTATGCCGTTATTATCCAAATCCCAACCTTCAATAAAATCATCTCTAACATCATCATCGGAATTGGTATCTTGGTAATCTGGTATATTATCGGATCCTATGGCTAAATCCGTATCTACTGGTATTAAACCTGTATTATATAGCAAACCATTTACATCCACTATTGTATTTGGAGCAATATACATATTGGTCGCTTGAGCTTCAATATTATCTACAATACCATCGGCATCAGCATCAATATCTAGGTAATCAAAATTACCTGAAGCATCGGTATTAGGTATTAATGCAACATTAATAGTCGCTAAAGCAGTATCGTTATCTTCTATGGTATCATCCAGTCCATTTGCGCCTACTAAATTATTGGTTCTACCATTATTATTAGTATCTAATGCGCCGTTAGCAGATTCTACAATATCGTAAATACCATCATTATCACTATCTAAATCTAAGTGATTGGCAACACCATCCATATCAAAATCAAATATATCTACAATGCCATCATTATTGATATCGATGCCATAATCTGTATCTCTATAATTAGGTATATTGTCTGCATCATCGTCTTGCAAAGGATCTAATCCTGCATATTCGATTATATCTGGAATACCATCATTGTCATCATCAATATCAATTATATTAGTAATTCCATCATTATCGGTGTCTGAAAAAATACTAACTGCAACACTAGCTGTAATGCCTGAGTTTACATTTAATGGATCGTTACCCGATAAACTTGCTGTATTATTGCCAATACAATCGTCAGCAATAACAACCGTAATTTGTATATCAAAAAATTCCCCAGGATTTAAAATGCCCGAAACACCATCAAATAAATGTATATCTGTAACACCATCGTAAGCTGGATTTAAATTGGGTAAAACCTCAGGGATTTCAGTAGCATTGGTAGGCGAAATTAAATTTGGCGTACTTATACTTATAACGTTACCCATACATATTCCTAATAAGTTATCATCAACTACTAAATCCACAATTCGAACATTTGAAGCAGCCTCATTTAAAGCTCTAATATTAAATGTCACTTCTTTATGCTCTAAAATACCACTCGGTGCTGGATTTACACTAACTATTGTTTTATTTAACTGTAAGGTTAAGGAAAATAAAAATTCCATGGATAGTGTTTCGCATAAACATTGATCGTCAGAAGAAGGCTCGTCTGTTGTACTTGTACCATTGTAATACCTGTCTAAATGATTTCCTAAGGCATCGTCCCAAATAACATATGATTGGTATTGTGAACTTGTTCCTGAATTTTCATCAAAACCATCTAAAGCACCTTGCGACATACTTGGAGAGTGGCTATAAAAATAATTGTTTGAAGTCGTTGGTATTGGGCTTAAATGATGTACTATTTCTAAATAAATAGTTTCGCCAGCATTTAAACTTTGTCCTATGTCTAATAGTTTAGCATCTAAAATACCATTGAAAGTAGGGTTTATTGCTATGGTTGCTATTTCTATTCCTGTAGCATCAACTTGACGTACATAAGGCGTTTGTTTATCTGGCGTTAAAACATCATTATCATGATCAAAACTGGAAAAAACAATACCATTGTCTACAAAACTTTGTAAACCCATATTAAAATTCACATTGGTTGCTGTTGCTGTACCATCGTTTGTTATAATAACGGTATTGGTATAATCATACGTACCATCAAAATTAACAATTGGGCTTGGACTCGGAATATATAAATTTGCAGCTACTGTAGTTTCGGAAGTATGAAAATTAGTTATTTCAAAATTACCAACGGTATTACCTCTTGAAGATGTGGCAGAAACAATATTATCAAAATCTATTGGATCTGAAGCAGCACAATTAGGATCTATATAGATACAAAAATCTAAATAAATAGATTGATTAGGGTATAAAATATTTGTATTAGAACTTGCTATAAAAATGCCTTGTGCTCCAGGAGTTGCATCTGTATCATCAAACTCATTTTGATCATAATGTAAAATATTCCATTCTATAGGATAATTACCACCAATAAAATCATCTGGAGAATTAGCATAAAGATTATTACGTTCAATTTCTGTGATACATCCAACACCAAAAATGGCATTTAAATCTTCAAATAATTGAATATTGGTGATTTCACTATTTTGGTGATAACCTCTGGTAATACTTTCATTACGTATTTGAATTATATATCTAATTTTGTACAACCCATTTAAGGTATACCCTTGATTACAACTACTTATAGAAGGAACACCTAGTAAATCACCCGCCGTTTCTACTGTCATGTATAACGTTGCTCTGCTTGTTGTTGTTCCATCAGAAACCTCATAAGTAATATCTGGCACATAACCTGTAAAACCTGGTGTGGGAACAAATCTATATGTACCATCTGCATTAATGGTTAATTGTCCTTCGGCTAAATTTGCCGTACTATTTGCAGGGTAAGTTGTGCCATTAACAATAAATAATGTAATCATTAAGGCGTCACCATCAGGATCAGAGTCATTAGCCAGTAAACCCAAATAATTATCTGGCGCACCAGAAGGTACATTTAATGTTGTATTTTGATCTGCTGTACTCACATCATATTGTAAATTTGGCGGATTGTTTTGTGTAAAACCTTTAAATCCTGCAACTACAATAAAGAAAATTAAAACGTATTGTAAAAAAGAATACTTAAGCATATTGAAATTAAGTTTGTTGTTTGTTTTCTATTATTCAACTCAAAATAGCAAATAATATTGCTTACAAACATAACATAATATTCTTATTTTTATGTTATAAATATTACTTACTTTAGCCCTAGTAAATTTTATGAAAAAATGAATAAATTAATTATTACACTAAGCTTACTTATTACTGTTATCAGCTTTGGTCAAAACAAAAAATCAGTAATATACGAAAGCTGTACATCTTCAAACTTAGATAGTTTAGAAACATGTTTTTCTGAAAATATAAAAAAAGATTTTTTAGACAAATTTAAAACGCCACAAGACGTAATTGACCTCAATTTTAAAGGTAAAATAAGTACTTTTTTTAGCGTTACAGCTTCTGGAGAATATGTTATTAATTATGTTAATGCAAGTTACCCAAGTATTAATGAAGAAATCTCAAGAGTCTTTAAAAATTTACCTAAATCATTACCTGCAACCTACAATGGCAGAAATGTAGATACAGATTTTGTATTGCCTTTTTTAATTCCCATAGAGGATAATTACAAAATAGAAAAGGTTAATTTGGATAAAAAAACAAAATTGGCTATTGCACTAGAAAAACAGATTAAAGATAGCAAGAATTTTCCAGAACTAAGTAGTAGTTTATCCATACCTTTTACCCATCAAGAATATGCCTTAATTAATAAATATTATACTAAAACCAGTAATAATCACACCGCTGTAAAGCCTTATTTTTATTCAGACATTAATTACGATTCGGTTGCTCAATTTAAAGCTAATTTATATAAAAAAACCAATTCCACTTTAGGTAAAAAGTTATGGAACGATCCTTTTTTCATGGTAAAAGGCAAAGATTATTGGGTTAGTATGAATCCCATATTTGACTTTCAAATCGGTAAAGACAACTCCGATATGAAATATACCTATAATAATACTAGGGCTTTAAATGTAAAAGGTGGTATTGGCAAACTTAATTTTACCACTACTTTTTACGAAAGTCAAGGTCGATTTGCAAAATACCTCAATGATTATATGCGTTATTTAGATCCTGCAAATAGTCATGCGGTTGTTTTAGGTAGAGGAAACGCAAAAAAATTTAAAGACGGCGGCTTTGATTATCCAGTTGCCGAAGCAAGTATATCGTATAATGCTGGAAAACATTTTAACTTACAATTTGGTAATGGCAAAAATTTTATTGGCGATGGTTATCGCTCTTTATTTTTAAGTGATGCTGCTGCTCCGTATACTTTTGCAAAAATAAGCACTACTTTTTGGAAAGTGAAATATACCAACATTTGGATGTGGGCAAATGACGTAAGACCGAGCGTTTTTGAAAATGGCACCTATTTAAGGAAATTTGTTGCTTCGCACCATTTGAGTATCAACTTAACCAAAAAATTAAATATTGGCTTATTCGAATCTACTATTACCAATAGAAGAAGTGGCTCAAAAATGGATATTAACTTCGTAAACCCAGTGATTTTTTATAGAGCAGTTGAATTTTCAAGAGGTTCAAAAAGCGGTAATGCCATCATTGGTTTAAATGCGAAATATCAACTAAAGAAAAATATAGATTTTTACGGACAATTTGTATTAGATGAAGTAATTGTTGGTGAAATTTTTAAAAACAATGGTTTTTGGGCAAATAAATTCGGTTTTCAATTAGGGTTTCATTACTACGATGCTTTTAAAATTAAAAACCTTTCCATTCAAGGCGAAACAAATATAGTTAGACCTTTTACCTATTCACATAACGATACCGAATTAAATTACACACACTATTACCAACCATTAGCGCACGTTTGGGGAAGTAATTTCATGGAAGCCATCGGCATAGTACGCTACCAGAAAGAACGATGGTTTACTAATGCTAAATTAGTTTATGGTAAAAAAGGCTTTGATTTTGAAAACAATCCCATTAGTTATGGTGGAGATTTATTCTTATCTTATCAAGATAGAACTACGGATTACAACAACACTTATTATCAAGGAAACACTGCTACGATATTTATTGCGGACTTACAAGCCGGTTACATTATTAACCCAACGACAAATTTACAACTATTTGGCAATTTTTCATTCCGTCATTTTAAGGCTAAAGAAACAATACCATATTTTACGCAAGAAAACACCAATTGGTTTAGTGTTGGTTTAAAAACATCTATTTTTAATACCTATAACGATTTTTAATTTCTAAAAAAA
>CAZOQL010000050.1:0-16757 GCA_964582005.1 uncultured Flavobacteriaceae bacterium
TTAAATCAATAATTTTTTGTGGCATGGTAGCCGAAAACAATAAAATTTGCTTTTGCAATGGGCAAACTTTTACAATTTTATTTACATCATTAATAAAACCCATATCCAACATTAAATCCGCTTCATCTAACACTAAAGTTTCAATATGGTCTAAATTTAATTTATCTCGTTTAAATAAATCTAGTAATCTACCAGGTGTAGCAACTAAAATATCTACTCCTTTTGTAATTTTATCTATTTGAGGTTCAATAGCAGTTCCGCCAAAAACTACGATAGATCTTAGGTTTGTGTAATTAGCATATCCTTTAATGTCTTCATTAATTTGAGTAGCTAATTCTCGTGTTGGAGTGATGATTAATGTTCTAACAATTTTTCTTCTCTTAGATGCATCTGCATTTTTAAGTAATTTTTGTATAATAGGCAAAGCAAAAGCAGCTGTTTTACCTGTTCCTGTTTGTGCAGAGCAAATCAAGTCTAGGTTTTCGAGAATTACTGGTATTGCTTTTTTTTGGACAGGTGTTGGTGAATCATACCCTTTTTCGGCTATAGCTCTAAGTATTAGTTTAGATAGTTGTAGTTCTTTAAAAGTCATTGTTTATTGACTTATTTTTTATGTTCAAATACATGAACATCTCTCTGAGGAAATGGAATTTCGATACCCGCTTTGTCTAAAGCAATTTTACATTCTTCTAGCGTATCAAAATAAACATCCCAATATTTAACTGGTTCTGTCCAAGGTCTAACAGCAAGATTTACAGAACTGTCTGCCAATTCTTTAACATTTACTCTTGGTGCTGGATCTGTTAAAACATTAGGGTCTTTTTTCATTACTTCCAATAAAATTTCTTTTGCTTTTTTAATATCGGAATTGTAAGATATGCCAATAGTTAAATCTACTCTAAATTTTCCTTCGGTAGAATAGTTAATAATATTACCATTAGATAAAGAACCGTTTGGTATAAAAGCGGTCTTATTACTTGGCGTTAATAAACGTGTGTTGAATATTTGTATTTCTTTTACTTCACCAAAAACATCTTGTGCTTCAATTAAATCACCTACTTTAAAAGGTTTAAAAATCATAATAATTGCACCACCTGCAAAATTCCCTAAAGAACCTTGCATTGCCATACCTATGGCAAAAGCCATCGCTCCAACAGCTGCAATTAACATAGATTCTTTTACAATACCTAACCTCATTATAGTAGCTAAAACTACAGTAAATTTTAAAACCATTTTTAATAAATCAATAGAAAAGTGCCGTAACGTTTCATCTACCTTAAGGCGTTTCATTAATTTATTTATTAAATTAGAAGCTACATTGGCTAACCAAAACCCAATGACAAGTATCGCTATGGCAATTCCAATTTTTGGAGCAAAATCGACACCCCATTTAGTGAATTTTTCTAAGTATCCTTTTAGTATTTCTTCATTCATTATTAAAAATTTTGGCTAAAATACTATATTTAATATTAAAAATATACATTCATTAATTTCAATGCTTTTTCACTATTATTTGTTGGTAATTTACACGTGCCATCCACACAAATAAATATAGTGGTTTTGTCTTTTTCGTATTTATACTTTAAAAGAGGTAAGGAGGTTTCAACTATACTTCCTGCAATTATTTTATTAGGTATATAAGATTTATTAATTTCTTTCACTCTTTCTAATGCATCTTTACCTACAATAGCTACTTCATAAAAATTACCTATAAAATTAGCATATAAAATAAACCAATTGGATGCTCCTGCTCCATAATTCATTTTATCCTTTTTTACATTATTTAGCATTGTTTGAGCGGTTGCTAGATAAGTTCCATTACTATAATAATGCCCTAATTTAAATAAATTTAAGGCTGTTATTGAATTGGAAGATGGTATTACATTATCATCGGTATCCATTTTACGAGCTATTAACCCTTTTTGTAAATCGGATGTAAAAAAAAACATGCGTGTTTTAGCATCAAAAAAGTGATCCAAACTATAATCGGTTAATTGTTTTGCAAGGCGAAGCCATTTTTCATTTAAAGTTGCTTCGTATAACGAAATAAACGCATCTGCAACAGTAGCATAGTCTTCTAAATATGCTGGTATATTTGACTTGCCTTTTTTATAATTTCTAAATAAACTTCCGTCTGATTGTAACTGAGTTCCTGCAATAAAATTAGCGTTTTTAATAGCTATTTCTAAAAAATGAGTGTCATTAAATGCGGTATAAGCATTAACATATCCTTTTAACATTAAGGCATTCCAAGAAGTTAAAGTTTTATCATCTAATCTAGGTCTTACTCTTTTTTCTCTTGTATTAAGTAATGTCTTTTTCCAATTTTTTAACTTTTTATTTAATACTTCTAAAGTTATTTTATGCTCTTGGATAAATTCTTTTTTAGAACTAGTACGAATTAAATTGTAATTACCATGTTCCCATAAACCAGTTGCATTAATATTATAATAAGCGGCAAATAATTTAAAATCTGTACCCAATAGTTGTTTTAGTTCTTCTTTTTTCCAAACATAAAATACACCTTCTTCTAATTCTCCTTCTAAATTATCGCTATCAGCATCTAAAGAGGAGTAAAATGCACCAACTTTATGCATTAACTCTCTTTCTATAAATTGAGTTGTTTCGTAAACCGTTTCTTTATATAATTCATTTTTTGTAGCGGTATAAGCATTTGCATATAAACTTACTAATTGTCCGTTATCGTATAACATTTTTTCAAAATGTGGTACATGCCAACGATCATCAACAGAGTATCTTGCAAAACCTCCACCAATTTGATCATTAATACCACCAAACGCCATTTTAGTTAAGGATACATTTACATAATTTAACACTTCCAAATCTTTGGCTTGTTTCGCATAACGGAGTAAAAATTGATAATTATTTGGGATTGGAAATTTAGGAGAACCTGTGCTTCCTCCCATATTTAAATCCATGTATTGTTTCCAATTTACAACTACTTGTTTAAGGTCTTCTTTGGTAAAATTTGGTTTATCAGTATTATAAGCAATTAAGCCATCATTTTTTACTCCTTCGGTTAATTGATTGGCTTGTTTTTCTAATTTTTCAGGTTCGTTAACATACATTTTGGCAATTTGTTTTAGAGAGTTTTCCCAATTTTTTTTAGGAAAATAAGTGCCACCCCAAACTGGTCTTCCATCAGGCATTGCAATACAATTTAAAGGCCAACCACCACGACCAGTCATTAATTGCACAGCGTTCATGTATATTTGATCTATATCTGGTCTTTCTTCTCTATCTACTTTAATGCAAATGTAATTTTCATTCATAATTTTTGCCGTTTCTTCATTTTCAAAACTTTCATGTTCCATAACATGACACCAATGGCAAGCAGCATAACCAATAGAAATCAATATTAATTTGTTTTCTTTTTTTGCTAAGGCTAAAGTTTCTTCATTCCAAGCGTACCAATTTACAGGATTATGCGCATGTTGTAGTAAATAAGGACTTGTTTCGTTAATTAATGCATTGGTAAATTTATGTTCGGTCATAGTAGTAGGTTTTGTTTTACTTTTACAACTCAATAAAGTTATAAAAAGTAGTACTAAAAGTAGTCTATTCATAAAGTACGATTTAGGATTGCAATGTAAGAATTTATTATTTTACGAAATAGAATTAAACAATCCTAGCATTAAATAACAGCAAATTAATTGATGAGTTTAAGGGTAAAAGAAAACGTAGAACCAACATTCAATTTACTTTCTACAAATACCTCTTCATTATGAGCTTCAATAATATGTTTTACAATAGATAAACCAAGACCTGTTCCGCCTTGGTTACGAGCTCTACTCTTATCTACCCTATAAAATCGTTCAAAAAGTCGAGGTATATTACTATCTTCTATACCGTTTCCATCATCTTTTATAGCAATTATTACTTTATTATTTGTGGTATGTAAATCAATACTTATTATTACATTTCCTCCTGATTTTCCGTAATAAATAGCATTTACCATTAAATTTATCAAAACCTGTTGTATTCTATCCTTATCTGCATCGACTAATATTGGTGTTTCATAAAATCTAATGAAACTTAGGGAAATGGTTCTTTTTTTTGCTTCCATTTCCAATAAATCAAAAACATTTTCAATTAGGTTTATGAGATTAAAAGAAGTATAACTAATATTTAAATCACCTATTTCTAGTTTTGAAATCATATCTAAATCTTTTACAATATGATTTAAGCGTTCTACACCATTATTGGCACGTTCTAAATATTTTAATCGTATATTTTCATCATTAATTGCACCTTCTAAAAGAGTAAGTAAATAGCCTTGAATGGTAAAAATAGGTGTTTTTAATTCGTGCGATATATTTCCTAAAAACTCTCTTCTGTATATTTCTCTTTCTTTTAAAATTTCTATTTCTAAATGTTTTTTTTCAGCAAATAGTTGTACGTTTTTAGACAAAGTTTCCATATCCGAAGTAATCGTATTTTTATCTAATTCGTTTTTTTCTAAACTAGAAACATTTTTGTATATTTTTTGAATACCTCTATAAATAAAATGTTCTACTCTATATTGTATTATTAAGAAGGAGATTGCAAATAGGAATAATTCGAACAATAAAACAAAAAGTAACGTTACTTTTTGTTGCAAAACATACGACAATACCACTACTAAAATCAAACTTAATATAGAAAGAAGTATAGCGGAATAAAATGCGAATTTATAGGTTTTTCTAAACTTCATTATGAACAAATTTATAACCAACACCTTTAACAGTTTTAAACAAATTATCTCCTATTTTTTTTCGGAGTTTTCTAATATGCACATCTATTGTTCTGTCACCAACTACTACATTTGAACCCCAAACTTTATGCATTATAACGTCTCTCTTAAAAACTTTATTTGGTTGAGATGCTAATAAATACAGTAATTCAAATTCTTTTTTAGGTAAAGAAATAGCTGTGGTATCTTTTGTAACGATATATAATTCTCTATTAATAATTATATTGCCAATGGTAATTAGATTTTTTTGTTCAGCGCTTTTTTTTGTAAATCTTCGTAATAAAGCGTTTACTTTACTTACTAATACTTTAGGTCGTATAGGTTTGGTTAAATACACATCGGCACCAGCTTCTAAACCTGCTAATTGAGCATAATCTTCGGTTCTTGCTGTGAAAAAGATAATAATAGTATCGTCTAATAATTCTACACCTCTAATTAATTTACAAGATTCTATGCCATCCATTTTAGGCATCATAACATCTAAAATAATTAATTGAGGAATTATTTTTTTTGCCTTTTGAATTGCTTCTTTACCATTTCTAGCGGTAAAAATTTGATAACCTTCTTGTATTAAATTGTAACTTACAATTTCAATAATATCTGGTTCATCATCTACAATTAAAATTTTAATATCCTCTTTTTTCATTTTGTAAAAATACAAAATGAAAAATGGATATCAAAAAAGGAATTATTTAATTATTAATTTTTTAATTCTAGTTATTGGTCCAGTACAGGTTGTTTGATGACAAGCAATACAGGATTGAATAGCAATATTAAAATTTTGTTTTGCATTTTTAGTAGTTGAATTATCTAAATTACTAATATTGGTATAATACAAATCGGTGAAATCTTTAAAAGACGCATCGTGTTCAAATTGGTCTGAAAGTTCTGTTGAATGAATTTTTTTAAATACTTCTGGAAATTTTAAAGGTATTGCTCCTTTTTCAATTTGTGCCTTAGAGGTTTCTTGAAAAGTAAACATATCACGCATTAAAATCGTCATTTCAGAAGGTTGGTACATTACCAATTCTTCTTTAACAGGTTTAGATTCTTTTTTAAAATTACAAGAAAGTAACAATAAAAAACTACAAAATAAGCTAATTACTATTTTCATAAAATGGGTTTTATTATTCCTTCATTAAAACACCATTAGATTGTATGGCAAAAGTAACTTCGTCTTTATTAATTTTATTAATTTCTTCTTCTGACAAACCTTCGTCTTTTGCATAATGACGTAATTCCGCAACCGTAACAACATCTACAAAAGCTTTACCTGAAACAATAACTTCTCTATTGTCTGAATTTAATGGCATAAAAAAACCATAATCTTTAAACCGTACTAAAGACTCTTCTCCTTTGCCTAAATCTAAACGCATCCAACAACCTTTCTTTTTACAAACTTTATTGATTGAAGATGCAAACTTAACTTGTATGGTGTCTCCTTTTTTTAAGGCTTTAAATTTGGTAAACATCGCTTTTTTAGATAAATAGTTTTCTGAAGTGATTTTATCACCAAAAGAAACATATTTATCCATTTCTTTTTTGGTTTCTTTACAAGAAACCAAAAGAACTAAAGCGATAAGAACTAAAAGTATATTTTTCATGTTTTATTTCTACTACAAAGATACTAGATATTCTGTAATAATAAAGGAGAAGAATGTATTAATTATCTCTTTTAACTTCCAAAATAGTACTCCTAATTTTTAAAACAATTCATGTATCTTTGCTTTTCGTTTTTAAAACAATTTAGAATGAACTCAAATCGATTGAAAAGAGAGGCATTGGCTTATCACGCAAAACCAAAACCTGGTAAAATTGAAGTAATTCCTACTAAAAAATATACAACTCAACGCGATTTGTCTTTAGCATATTCGCCTGGCGTAGCAGAACCTTGCCTGGCAATTAAAGAAAATCCCGAAGATGTTTATAAATACACTGCTAAAAGTAATTTGGTTGGTGTAATCTCTAACGGAACCGCTGTTCTAGGACTTGGAAATATTGGTCCATTAGCTTCTAAACCAGTAATGGAAGGAAAAGGTTTACTCTTTAAAATATTTGCAGATATTGATGTTTTTGATATTGAATTAGATGCAACTGATGTAGATAAATTTGTGGCAACTGTAAAAGCAATTGCACCAACATTTGGTGGTATTAATTTAGAAGATATTAAAGCTCCTGAAGCGTTTGAAATAGAACGCCGTTTAAAAGAGGAATTGGATATTCCTGTGATGCATGATGATCAACATGGTACTGCAATAATATCAGCTGCAGCACTAAAAAATGCAGTGGAAATAGCTCAAAAAGACATTACAAAAGTTAAAATTGTGGTTAGTGGCGCTGGTGCCGCAGCTATTTCTTGTACCAAATTATACATGCGCCTTGGTGCCAAAGTAGAAAATATTGTAATGTGTGATAGTAAAGGAGTAATTCGTAAAGATAGAACGGATTTAAACGAACATAAACAACAATTTGCTACTAGTAGAGATTTACATAATTTAGAAGATGCCATGGTAAATTCCGATGTGTTTATTGGTTTGTCTAAAGGCGATATCGTTTCTACTAAAATGCTTAAAAGTATGGCGAAAAACCCGATTGTTTTTGCATTAGCTAACCCCAATCCTGAAATTGATTACAAAACCGCCATTGCTACTAGAGATGATATTATTATGGCAACGGGAAGATCGGACAACCCAAATCAAGTTAATAATGTATTGGGGTTTCCTTTTATTTTCAGAGGTGCTTTAGATGTTAGAGCTTCGGCAATTAATGAAGAAATGAAAATGGCTGCTGTACGCGCTTTGGCAGAATTAGCTAAAGAATCGGTGCCAGAACAAGTAAATATAGTGTACGATCAAGTTAATTTAACTTTTGGTAAAGAATATATCATTCCAAAACCATTTGACCCTAGATTAATTTATACAGTTCCTCCAGCAATAGCAAAAGCGGCTATGGATTCTGGCGTAGCGAAAAACCCCATAAAAGATTGGGGAAAATATAGAGAATCCTTAATGGAACGTTTGGGAACAGGTGACAAATTAATACGCCAATTACACAATAGAGCCAAAGCAAAACAAAAGAAAGTTGTTTTTGCCGAAGCAGATCATTTAGATGTATTAAAAGCTGCTCAAATTGTTAGTGATGAGAAAATTGGAATTCCTATTTTAATGGGTAATGCCGAGATTATTAATGAGCTTAAAGAAGAAATAGGCTTTACAGCAGATGTTGAGATTATTGACCCAAAAACAAAAGAAGAAAAAAACCGAAGAAATGAGTTTGCTGAAATTTATTGGGCAAAGGAACAGCGAAAAGGTATTACTTTATTAGATGCACAAAAAATAATGCGTGAACGTAATTATTTTTCGGCAATGATGGTAAATCAAGGTTATGCCGATGCTATGATTACGGGATATTCTCGTAATTATGCTAGTGTTATAAAACCCATGTTTGAGCTTATTGGTAAAGAAAATGGTGTATCGCGAGTTGCTGCTTGTAACATTATGCTAACCAAAAAAGGACCTATATTTTTAGCAGATACTACTATAAATATAAATCCATCAGCCGAAGATCTAGCTAAAATAACACAAATGACTAGTAATTTAGCTAAATTATTTGGCTTAAAACCAAATATTGCTATGCTGTCGTATTCTAATTTTGGTTCTTCTTCTTCAGAAACAGTGCAAAAAGTAAAAAAAGCAGTAGCATTTATTCATAAAAATCATCCTAAAGTAATTGTAGATGGACCAATACAGGCCGATTTTGCTTTTAATTCGGAATTATTAAAAGCAAAATTTCCATTCTCTAAACTAATTGGTAAAAAAACAAATGTATTGATTTTTCCTAATCTTGATGCTGCAAATATTACCTATAAAATGATGAAAGAATTATATGCTGCCGAATCTATTGGACCAATAATGCTTGGCTTTAAAAAACCAGTGCATATTTTACAATTAGGTGCTAGTGTAGACGAAATGGTAAATATGGCAGCCATTGCCGTTATTGATGCGCAAGAAAAAGATAGAATGCAAACTAAAAAATAATTCTATTTTTCTAAACCTTTAAATAATTCTTGTAAACTGATTTTGTGCGCATCTAATATTTTCATAAATAAAACGATTGTAAAAATTGACGTGCTATTAAGTAAGTGGTAAAATAGCGATATATTTATCTTTGTTTATGGAAAAATCAGATTTAAGAAAAGCTACTAAATCAGACAAAGAAGCGACAAGAACTTTGGCTATAAATATGTATAATAAAGGAATTAGTCAAAAAGAAATTTCATTGTATTTTGGCGTGCGAACAAATACAATTTCTGACTGGGTAAAGCTTTATAAACAACATGGCAAACAAGGATTAAAAGAAGTAAAAATAGGACGTAAAAAAGGGTTTGGCAAACTTCTTTCTTTTGAACAGGAACAAGAAATTCAAAAAATGATAATTGATAAAATGCCTGACCAATTAAAGCTACCATACGTTTTATGGACACGAAAATCTGTAAAAAATTTAATCAACAGAACTTACAAAGTTAAAGTTGCTACTAGAACTATGGGCGATTACCTTAAGAGTTGGGGTTTTACACCTCAAAAACCTAAAAAGAAAGCTTATGCGAAAATTAAAAAGCCTCCTAAGTCTATTAGGATAAACTTTAACCACTTTTACAACCCTATTTACTGGCTACCTCATTCTCTATTAAAAGCATAGAAAAGGCTTCAAAAGCAATGTAAACCCACTACCTTTTCTTGCCCAAGAAACGGATTGTGTTTTTATCTGACCATTAGATTTTTTTACTCTAGAAACTTTAGCGTGTAAATAACATTTATGTTGAAAAAAATTTAAATGCTACCATTTTCTTGATACGGTATCATGAGCAGTATATTGCAAACCATCTAACATCTTAAATTTATAACCACGAGTAAACTTTAAATAAATATCTAAACGTGAACTTACCTTATCAAAGACAATTTTATCTATCTTCCATGAATTTTATAATCCTAAGGCTAAAGTAAATATTTGTTCTGAGTTCCCCATATTCAAAAATAATACTTTTTATTTACCCACTATAAACGACATAGCGATGAAATATGCAGCAGCTTAAAGGAACGTTATTTTATCGCCAGATTAATATATCAAGTTATTGATGCTACCAAGAGGTTATATTTTGAATAATTACTTTTTAAATTGCCTGCCTTTCCAATCATATTTCTTAAAAAAAGTCGAAAAAATAACAAAAACAACAAAAAACGGATAAAAAATAGCCGAAAGCAGATAAAATTTTATTTTTTTATTAGCTTGAAAAAATCGAGTTGTTTTTTGTATTAAAACATAATCAAGACTAATTTTTAGTATAAAAATAGGTAGGAAAGCACTAGTTACTATCTGAAAACAACTCGCCTCTCTTAAAAGTATAAAACCATAAATAATACATAAATTCATTAAAAGAATCAATATTCCAGTTATTTTTCCAAACCAATTACTAGTAGCTGAGGTTTTTGAAGCCCAACGAATTCGCTGATTGAGCAAACCTTTAAAAGTAGTTTCTGGTTTGGTGATAACCAAAGCCTCGTTAGATTTTAAATACATTACATCGGTTGGATATGTAGCAATCATTTTTTCTAGTAAAAAAACATCATCACCACTTGCAATTGTATCATTACCTTCAAAGCCATTTACTGCAAAAAAAGCTTTTTTATGATAACAGAGATTTGCACCATTACATAGAAAAGGTTTATTAATTCCAAAAGCCCCAATGGTAGCTCCAATAAGACTTAAAAAGTCCATATTTTGAAAATTTTGAAGAAAAGAAGCGTTTGTTTTATAAGTAACTGGACCAGCAATCATTTGAATAGATTGGTTATTTATAATAAACGAATTGTATGCTTTCAACCAATTTTCAGAAACTTCACAATCGGCATCTGTAGTAAGTATCCAATCAAATTTTGCATTTTTAATAGCAGTATATATAGCATCTTTTTTAGGAGAATTACTTTTTCGTTCATTATCTAAAAGTTTCCAATTTTTGTTTTGGATAATAAATTCGGTTAAAAGAGGTACGGAATTATCCGTAGATGCATCATTAATAAAAAGAACTTCAAAGTGCTCTTTTGAGTATTGTATATTGTTTAAACTAGTAGCTAAATCTCGTATATTTTGAGCTTCATTTCTAAACGGAATTACAATACTAAACGTTTGATTTGTACTTTCGTTTTTTACTAAAAATGTAGATACTTTATTAAAACCAATAATTAATGCGATAATCAGTAAAAAATATAAAAAAGCGATAATTAGAAGTAAATACATTGTTTTTTATACCAATTCTAATTTTTTTACGGTATCTATAGTCGAAGCAACTGTTGCAATTGGTAAAGTCAAAATTATTCCTATAAAAGGAATGAAAAGCATTAGTGTAAAAACCGCGCCATTACCAACGGCAATTCCTTTGTGTTTTTTAACAAACCGCTTACTGTCTTGGTAATTTAAATGACGTTCTAAAGTATAGTCCATATTACCAAAACCGGTATAATAGGATTGGTAATAAAAAATGAACACAACTGCTAATAAGCCAATAACAGGTATTAAACTCAAAACCATTAAAGGTAAAGTAATAAGCAATTCTTTTAATAAATTTCTACTATTTATACGTAATGAACGTACTAATTGGGTTATAAATTCCGACTTACCAGATGATTTAATCAAAGGTTTTTTTGTTAAATATGCTTCTACCTTTTCGGAAACAGGCGTCATAAATGGTGCAGAAACGGCCATTAATAAATGCCTATAAATTATAATACCAAATAACAAAATTACAAAACCACCAAACCAAGTACCTATGGTAGAAATTGCACTTTTTCCAAATTCCCATTTCCAAAAACCAGTAATCCAATTACCTAAATTATCCGATAAAGAAAAAGCGATAGATATTAAAATAGAGCCAATAACAAATCCTAAAAATGCTGGAATTAGAAAATATTTCCACAATTTTAACGTATTGATGAGTTTTAAGGCTTGTAAATAAGTATTTATACTTGTAAAAATATCATTAATCATAACGGGTAATTTAAAAAGTAAAGATACGTTTTTTAACGATTAATAGTAGATTACTTTTCCTCATCCGAAAATCTAAAATTAAGTACAAAATAACTACCAATAATAGCAGGAAAAGCAAAGTTCAACAACCACATTAATGATGTAATACTAACTACAATAAATTCGTTTACACCAATAAAATCAAATACATAAACAGCAACCGATCCTTTTATTAACCAATCAAACATAGGTAAACTTGGTATTACGCTTGCAATTAAATACATAGAAAAAATAAGCATTATTAAAGTGTAATAATCTGTTTCAACACCAAACAAACGCAATAGAAAATAAAATTGGTGCGAAAACACCAAATACCTAAGTATTGAAAATAAAATTGTTTTAAAAACTAATCGTGTCGATAGGTTTTTAAAAAAGGATGTAATTTTAGAAACATAAAAACCACGTATTTTTTTAGAAATAAAATAACGACCACTAAAAAAAGAAGCTACTATAATTGCAAGAAAATAAACGAATCTTTTTGATTTTAAAACAGGAAACTCTACATTAAAATGGAAAATGAAAAACAACAACCCAAACAACCCAAATAACATAGTTATTGTCATTTGAGATATATTAGAAACCAAATTTAATAATACTATTTTTTTGCGTTTATTTTTAGAAAAGTAGATTGCTTTTGCACCATATTCACCAATTCTATTTGGTGTAAATAAAGAAGCGGTAAGTGAACCTAAACTCTGCTTTAAAGCAGTAAGAAAAGAGATTTTTTGCATGGAAAAAACCAAAGTTTGCCATTTTAAAATTTCAAAAAACCAATTTAACAAAGTGTATAAAAATAATATTAAAATAGCTTTATAGTTCCCTTTTAATTTGGTTTCCAGTAAGCTAATAAAATCGGTTAAGGAGATACTTTTATTGTGAATCGTTTTTTGATAAATAAAATAAAATGCACCAATAACGATAGATAATTTTATTAGAAAAAATAAAAATTGACGGTATGTATACGAAACTTTCATTAATGGATTTATCCAATTATCAATTACACTTTTTATTGTACATTTGAACAACAAAGAAACAATAATTAATTGAGCAAAGAAACTATCATATTAGGAATCGATCCAGGAACAAGTATTATGGGTTTTGGTATTATTAAAGTAGTAAATAAAAAAATGGAATTTGTTTTATTGGACGAACTCATTTTAAAAAAATACGAAGATCACTATTTGCGTTTAAAAAAAATATTTGAAAGAACCATCCAATTAATCGATACCTATAATCCCGATGAAATTGCTATTGAAGCACCTTTTTTTGGTAAAAATGTACAATCTATGTTAAAATTAGGTCGCGCGCAAGGTGTTGCTATGGCGGCAGGTTTATCTCGTGAGGTTTCCATAACCGAATACGCACCAAAAAAAATAAAAATGGCAATTACTGGTAATGGTAATGCTTCTAAAGAGCAAGTTGCTAAAATGTTACAAAGTTTATTAGGGATTAAAACCTTACCCAAAAACTTAGATGCTACTGATGGTTTGGCAGCAGCAGTTTGTCATTTTTATAACAAAGGGAGTATTCGTGTTGGTAAATCCTATTCTGGTTGGGGCGCTTTTGTAAAACAGAATGAAAAACGAGTAAAAAAATAAGGATTTTGGAAAACACATTAAAAAAACCAATTTATCGAAGTAAATTAAGACAAGTTTTAGGTAAAGAATATTACATTCTTAAAAGAAAACTATACTGGTTTTTTGGCAAAAAGAAATATGCTCGTAGTAAAGAAACTATACATACAACAAACTCGGTATTTAAACACCAATCTTTAATTTTAAGACCTTTAAAAGACTTAGAAATGTACTTGCAAGAAAATAAAAGAACCAATCTTGCAATTGCTATACAACACCTAAACGGCATAGAAATAAAACCAAACGAAGTATTTTCAATATGGCGATTGGTTGGTAGACCAAGTAAACAGAAAGGATATTTAGAAGGTTTGGTTTTAAAAAGTGGTAAGGTAGAAAAAGATATTGGTGGCGGTTTGTGCCAATTAGGTAATTTATTATTTTGGATTTTTGCCCATAGTCCGTTAACGATTAAAGAGCGATATCGTCATGGTTTTGATGTTTTCCCTGATGTAAAAAGAAAAGTACCTTTTGGAGCAGGAGCAACGTTGGCCTATAACCATATTGATTTACAAGTCAAAAACGAAACAAAACAAGCCTTTGTCATAAAATTATGGTTAAACGACACACATTTGGTAGGCGAATTATTTTCCAAAAATAAACTACAAGAAACCTATCGTATTGAAGAGAGAAATCATAAAATTGAACAGCAATTTTGGGGCGGATATTCACGACACAATCAAATAGTAAAAATTACCACTTTTAATACTAAAGAAGAAGAAACGATACTCGTTGAAAACCATGCAATTATGATGTATGAACCTTTTTTAGAAAATTAACCATCTATTTTTCATTACATAGTTAATAAAATCGGAATAGTTCATTTCCCCTTTTTTCCAGTATCTTTACATTCTAAAATAAACTTGTAAGAATGGAACAAATAATAGCCTACAAACCTAAAAATAAAGTACGAATTGTAACTGCCGCATCCTTATTTGATGGGCACGATGCATCGATAAATATCATGCGAAGAATCATACAAGCAACTGGTGTTGAAGTTATTCATTTGGGTCACGATAGAAGTGTAGAAGAGGTGGTAAATACCGCTATTCAAGAAGACGTAAATGCCATTGCGTTAACGTCTTACCAAGGCGGACATAATGAGTATTTCAAGTATATGTATGATTTGTTGCAAGAGAAAGGCGCACCACAAATCAAAATTTTTGGTGGCGGTGGCGGCGTAATTTTACCTTCCGAAATTAAGGAATTAATGGCTTATGGAATTACTAGAATCTATTCACCAGATGATGGTCGTAAAATGGGTTTACAAGGTATGATTAATGACATGATTGAAAAATGTGATTTTGAAGTTTTACCATTACAGCTTCCAAAAGGAAAAGACATCACAAAAAGTTTAGCAGATAAAGATGTGACTACAATTGCACGTTTAATTTCAATAGCCGAAAATAAAGCAACAGAATTTGATAAAATTTTTACAAAAGACAGCAATACAAAAGTACCTGTTTTAGGAATTACAGGAACTGGTGGCGCAGGAAAATCATCATTAGTAGATGAATTAGTGCGTAGGTTTTTAGTTGATTTCCCAACAAAAACATTAGCAATTGTATCGGTAGATCCATCAAAACGAAAAACTGGAGGCGCATTATTGGGTGACAGAATTAGAATGAATGCTATTAAAAACGATCGTGTTTATATGCGTTCTTTAGCAACACGACAATCTAATTTAGCCTTATCGAGACACGTAAATGATGCTATTGCTATCTTACAAAAAGCACATTACGATTTAATTATTTTAGAAACTTCGGGCATTGGACAAAGTGATACCGAAATAACCGAACATTCTGATATTGCCTTATATGTAATGACACCAGAATATGGCGCAGCTACGCAATTAGAAAAAATTGACATGTTGGATTTTGCCGATTTAATTGCGCTAAATAAATTTGATAAAAGAGGTGCTTTAGATGCTTTACGCGATGTTAAAAAACAATACATGCGTAACAATAATTTATGGGATATACCAATGGATGACATGCCAGTTTATGGCACAATTGCATCGCAATTTAATGATCCAGGAATGAATAGCTTGTATAAAGCCATAATGGATAAAGTATCTGCTAAATTTAATAATGTTTTAGAAAGTGACTTTGAAATTAGTTTAGAAATGAGTAAAAAACTATTCATTATTCCGCCAAACAGAACGCGTTATTTATCAGAAATCACAGAAACAAACAGAAATTATGATAAAATTGCACTAGAACAAAAAGCGATAGCTCAAAAATTATATGGTGTTTTTCAGACAATTTGTTCGGTTGTCAATACAACTCCAAACCAACCTTACTTAATAGAAAATGGTTTAAAAGAAGAAGAAATACTTCTTTTAGATGTGAATAACAAAACGTCTAATGTAGACTTTTTACGTCTTCTTTTTAAAGAATTTGCAAGAGTAAAAATGGATTTAAATCCACATCATTGGTTAACCATCCTTAATTGGCAAGACAAAATACAACGTTATAAAAATGATACTTATACGTTTAAAGTTCGTGATAAAGAGATTAATATAAAAACACATACCACATCTTTATCACAATTAGAAATTCCAAAAATAGCCTTACCAAAATACGAAGCTTGGGGCGATATTTTATATTGGACAATGACCGAAAATGTACCAGGAGAATTCCCATTTGCTGCAGGTATTTATCCGTTTAAACGAACTGGCGAAGATCCAACTAGGATGTTTGCTGGTGAAGGCGGACCAGAACGAACCAATAAACGGTTCCATTATGTAAGTTTAGGAATGCCCGCAAAACGTTTATCTACAGCATTTGACAGTGTTACTTTATATGGAAATGATCCAAATATAAGACCCGATATTTATGGTAAAATTGGAAATGCAGGTGTTTCTATTTGCTGTTTGGATGATTTAAAGAAACTATATTCTGGCTTTGAATTAACCAATTCTATGACTTCCGTATCCATGACCATAAATGGACCTGCACCAATGCTTTTGGGGTTTTTTATGAATGCAGCTATTGATCAGGAATGTGAAAAATACATTCAAGAAAATGGATTAAAAAAAGCTACAGAACAGAAAATAAACGAAATTTATGCCAAAAAAAGAGTTGTTAAACCAAGTTATCAGGGAAAATTACCTGAAGGAAATAACGGTTTAGGTTTATTTTTACTTGGCGTAACTGGTGATGAAGTTTTACCAAACGAAATCTATACCAAAATAAAATACGAAACCATTGCCAAAGTTCGTGGTACAGTACAAGCCGATATTTTAAAAGAAGATCAAGCACAAAACACCTGTATTTTTTCAACCGAATTTG
>CAZOQL010000051.1:0-2488 GCA_964582005.1 uncultured Flavobacteriaceae bacterium
AACAATACATTCAAATAAATTGCAACGTCTTTTCCTTTTCCAAGTTTATTGGTGCTAATAATAAAAGTTTTGTATCTGTTGCTAAATTTTGAATGTACTTAACCACATCGGCAACTTTATCTTTTTTAACTTCTTTACCAGAGATTGGCGAGTAGGTTTTACCAATTCTAGCATAAAGTAATTTTATATAATCATAAATCTCGGTAGACGTACCAACTGTGGAACGTGGATTGGTACTATTTACCTTTTGTTCAATTGCAATTGCAGGTGAAATACCTTTGATATAATCTACCTTTGGTTTGTTCAACTTTCCTAAAAATTGCCTTGCGTATGAGGATAAACTTTCTACATACCTACGTTGTCCTTCGGCATATAAAGTATCAAAAGCCAAACTTGACTTACCAGAACCACTCAAACCAGTTATTACCACCAATTTATTACGTGGTATCGCTACATCTATATTCTTAAGGTTGTGCAAAGCAGCTCCTTTTATCAATATATAATTTATCGGGCTAAGTTTATCTATATTTTTAGTCATTACTTTTTTTGAGAAAAGCAAAGATAGTTTTTTAAATTAATTTTTAATTATAAAAATTGTTAGATAAATCGTACTATTTTTTTTATGAAAAAATTAAAATTAATCGGTATAAGTAAGTGCAAAAGTACCTTCGGTAAATTCATGCGTTATACTTCCGCCACCTATTTGAGAAGTAGAAAATTCAAAATGACCAACAATTCTTTTAGCAGTAACATCATGCGAATCTATAATTAGTTCTGGATTTACAATAGCTCCTGAAACTGCGCCAAAACTTTGTGATGGCGATAAAATAGTATACAAGCCTGCTACATCTAAAGCTGGATCGGTAATTTGAGATTGAACTACAAAGGTATTTACCGCTATATTAGCTGGCATTTTTAATTCAAACTTATGATTAGAACCATTATTAGTTGCTTTAATTGTAATTATTTCAACTCCTGAAACTATAGATTTTACAGCCGATAAAGTAGTTTCAATAAACTCATTAGCATCTAAATTCATAAAAAATTCATTTACTAAAGGTGGATTCGTTATCACTGGTACTGTTAAAGAAAAACTAATATCTGTAAACATCCCATTAGTGAAATTTTTAATTTCTTCTGTCATGATAAAACCGCCATTTCCATCAGGAATTGGATTACCTAAATTATCTAACTGCTGTACTATACGTTTCCCAATAAATGAAAATTCACCACTTAACAGGAATAAACTAGTATCTATTACATCTAAATCTACTCTTCCTGAAAATTCCGTTGCACTGGATGTAAAAATAGTTTCATCTTCTTTTTGATAACTTATTATCCCTTGATTTCCGTTAGGTGAAAAGGTATAATTGCCAATTTGATCTCTATTTAATATAATAATAACTACTTCGTTTGTATCATTTTTAACGGCTTTAATGGTAGTAACCCCATTAATTATACTAGCAACTGCTAAATCTGCCGTAAAGGTAACGCCATCAAAATCTACTTGAAAGTTAGATGTGTTTTGTGGTGAATTACCTAAATTAATTGCAATATCATCGTCACAAGATATAAATACAATTAGTATAATACTTATAAAAAATAGAACTCTTTTCATTTTAAAAATTTTGACAAATGTAAAGAAACTATTTAAGTTTTTTTAGCATTTGAATTACTTTTTCTACGTCTTCTAACGTATCAATTGGTATAGAATTGTGTAAGGTTATGGCAACTTTTATTTTTTTTCCATTTTCAAGCCAACGCAATTGCTCTAATTTTTCTGACTTTTCTAAATTCGTTTCTTCCATAGCAGCAAATGCAACTAAAGATTTTGGTGTAAAACCATACATACCAACGTGTTTGTAAAATGTGTTTTTTGTATGCCAAACACCTTTTTCTTCATCTCGTAAAACTGGTAAAACAGCTCTGCTAAAATACAAGGCGTTTTTATTTTTATCAAATACTACAAAAACACCTGAATTTAATTCGGATGCTTTATTAGTTGGAATTACTAAGGTTGCCAATTCTGTTTTTTCATCTTTAAAACAAGCCACCAAACTACTTATTTGTTCTGGTTCTAATAATGGTTCATCGCCTTGAATATTCAATACAACATCAAAATTCATGGCACTTTTTTTTTGAAAAATCTCATAGGCTTCTAAACATCTATTGGTTCCTGTTGTATGTGTATTAGATGTCATAACTACTTCGCCACCAAAACGTTTAACCGCATCGTAAATCCGATTATCATCGGTTGCAACTACCACATAATCTAAGGCTTTTTTTGCTTGTTCATAAACACGCTGAATCATTGTTTTACCTAATAAGTCTATTAATGGTTTGCCTTCTAATCTAGTGGATCCGTATCTGGCTGGTATTATTCCTATGGTGTTCATTGGTGGAGTTTATTTGTTTATTTGTGGAGTTGTTTATTTGTGGAGTTGTTTATTTGTGGAATTTGTTTGTTATTGAACTATTTTCTTTAATA
>CAZOQL010000051.1:2588-13468 GCA_964582005.1 uncultured Flavobacteriaceae bacterium
TTGTGGAGTTGTTTATTTGTGGAATTTGTTTGTTATTGAACTATTTTCTTTAATATCATATTTCTTGCCTCTTATTTGAAAATTTATTTCACCAATTCTTTTAGGGTTTTTATTACATAATCTAGTTCTTGTATCGTATTGTATTTACTAAACGAGAATCTTACCGATGTTTTCACAGCTTCTTCTTTGGTTAAAATAGCATTTAATACGTGAGAACCTTTATTACTTCCACTTTGGCAAGCCGAACCTCCAGAAACCGCAATCCCTTTCAAATCTAAACTAAACAAAAGCATTGGTATTTCTTTGGGGAAACGTACATTTAATATGATATAAGAGTTTTTTTCTACTTCCGTAGCGTTTCCGTTAAACTGAATGTTTTTAAAATTCGATTGTAATTCTGTAATGAAATACTGTTTTAAATTGGTAATATACGCTCGCTCTTCTTCTAAATTTTCTAATGCATTGGTTAGCGCAACGTCCATTCCTACAATACCAGGTACGTTTTCGGTTCCTGCTCTTGCGCCACGCTCTTGCTCGCCACCTAACAGCAACGGTTTTATACCAAAACCTTTTTTAATAATTGCAAAACCAACACCTTTTGGTCCGTGAAACTTATGCGCGCTGGCTACCATAAAATCAATAGGTGTTTTTTGTAAATCTATCTTAAAATGCCCAATTCCCTGTACGGTATCCGAATGGAATAATGCCTTATTTTCACTACAAAGATTACATACCAAATCCAAATCTAAAATAGAACCCAACTCATTGTTTATATATAGTAAGCTTACTAAAGTTTTATGTGTTTTGTCTTGTAGTAATTCTTTTAAATGTTTATAATCAATCGTTCCGTTTTCGTTAAGGTTTACATAATCTATTTTTATACTTTCTTCTTTCTGTAAGGACTTTATGGTATGTAAAACAGCGTGATGTGCTATTTTAGAACTAATAATTCTAGTTATACCAAGATTCAAAACAGCATTAGATAAAATTAAATTATCGGCTTCACTTCCACCAGCAGTAAATACAATTTCACTTGCGGTAACCTTAAAGTGTTTCGCAATATTTTTACGTGATTTTTCGACCAATGCTTTCGCAGAACGTCCAAATTGATGGGTTGATGACGGATTGCCATAGCTTGTTTTCATAACAGAAACTACTGCTTCTATAACGGAAGAGCTCATTGGCGTAGATGCCGCATTGTCTAAATAAATTTTTTGCATTATCCTTTTTTACAAGTGCAAATGTACGATTAAAATTTAGCAAAAAATAAATGTAATTCGAGCATAACAGGCAACTAATTATTACTTTTAAAACCAATATTTTAACGGGTTATTCTTATTATTCACCCTACTTTTTCATAAACGTACGTGTTTCTACACCAGTATTGGTGGTGATTTTTATAAAATACCTACCTGCGGTTAGTTTACTTACATCTAGAGTCGTTTTTAAGCCCTTTTTGGTTGTGTAACACGCTATTTCTTGCCCTAAAACCGTATACATTTTTAGGCTTGTTATGGGTTTACTTGCTGTAATAGACAGTGTTTTTGTAGCTGGGTTAGGGTATATATCTATACTTGTGTTTATTGGCGCTTCATTAGTACCTAATGGCGCACAAGCTGCCGTAGCAAACTTAGTTACAAAAAAATCATACAAACCACCTATGCTTGTGGTAGTGTTGCCATGAACGTCTTCTATTTGCTCGCCAAAACCACCACCTATTACATAATCACCATTGGCATCTACCGCTACTACGGTAGCACTTTCACCAGAGCCTTCGCTAGAAGGTATGCTATGTAAAGATAAGGTAGTACCTGTTTGGGTATCAAAACGAGCCAAAAGAACATCACCACCCGAACCAGACTCTACAGGCAAACTCAAATTACCCCAAGCAAAATTTACGCCTCGTACTTCGGCGGCAACCCCCAACTCATTCCCATTTAATTGCAAACCCATAAGTTGAGCTGAATAAGAATTGACATGGTAGGTATTCCAAATAATAGTATCTGCCGTTGGGTTTAATTTCATTACAAAATTGGTGTATTCTGAATAAGGCATGGAAAAACCTAAAAAATTAACATTATTATAGCCAACAATTTTACCCGCTAAATAAATATTATTAGAAGCATCAAAATCGATTGCCGATAAATATAAAGCGCCTCCTTCCATCGCAGTAGTATCGCTACCAGTAGTTATCCATTGAAAGACTCCTGTAGTATCCCAACAAGCCAAAGCATTAGAACTCACCAAGGCAGTTCCATTAATTGTTACGGTACTCGATGCTCCTCGCCTAAACTTTACATAAAAAAAACCATTATAAGGGTTTCTATAAAACTTTGGACGAGTACCTCCTGTAAATTGAAAACCTTGTAGGTGCGTAGCACTTACAAATGTACCGCTGGTATTGTATTGAAATACAAAAAAATTATGACCAGCCAAGTTGTTATTAAAGGCTCCATCGGCATAAACACCTGTAGGAATGTATATAACCCAATAGATAATATCATTGTCTATATACATTTCAAAACCACCATTAATAGCACTTATATTAGGTTCTGGGCGTTGTATCCATTGAAAAACACCCTCTTTACTGAATTTGGCAAGAAATAATTCTTTTTCTAAATCGGTAGTTAGTATGATGTCATTGTCTATTCTTGACGGGTAATTGGCATGATTGGCAGGTCCAAAAACCCCAGAAACATACACATTGTCCTGGCTATCAACCGCCACACTCTGTACTCTCTCACTATCGTATCCACCTATAATCTTACTCCAGCGGTAGGCACCATCGCAAGTAAAACTAGATAATTGAATGTCGGATGGGTAAGGATAAGTATCCCAACTGGTTTTTATATGACCATCTATGCGTAAATTTGCCAAGCCTACATGAGATACTACATACACATTACGCTCCGAGTCCGTAGCAATGTCAATAACTCTTTCATCATAACTAATACTATCGGAGCTACCGCCACCACGTATCCATTGAAAATCTTGGGCGTTTATTGGGTAAAAACTCACTAAACACCATATGGATAAACTCAATATAGTATAGATTTGTTTTGCTTTCATAATTATTGTTTTATGGGGTTAAGGTTATTTGACTATCAATTTTTGTTGTATAAGTTGCGTGCTGTTTTGTAGTAAACGTACAGTATAGATACCTTTAGCAAAACGAGAAATATCTATGGTAGCAACTCCTTGGTTGTTTAATAAATTTTGTTGGTAAACTGGTATACCCAATGCACTGGTTATTTGTATTTGCAGCTTGCCTTTGGTAATGCTGTGGTACACTAATTGTGTGGTATTTTGTGCTGGGTTTGGTACAACAAACAAGCTGTTTAGCTTGGTATGTACTCGCTTAGCCTCATTACAATTGGGTAAATTTATGGCAGTATCTTGTAGGCAATTGTTCTCTAAATTACTACCTTGTATGCTAAGCACAAAATCTTGGTTTGGTACAAAATAAGAGGTGTTTGGCACAAATAATACGTTTACAAAAGTAGGGTTTTCTGTAAAGGTAAAACTACTTGGTACAAAATAACCCTCTTGATTTGGCGTTGTTACATGAAACACATGGTTTGCGCTTGGATCTAAATCCCCTTCAAAAACAAATTCTATTTCATAAAAATCAAGCCCATTTATTTTAGTACAATTTAAGGAATTTATATGTACATCTAAATTACATTTTTTACATTCCTCATAGGTTTCAAAGCTCAAATCACCAAAGGTTTTTTGGCAATACCCTGCGTTTAAATACAGTTGGTAGCTTGTATCTAGTAGTAAATTTGAAAAATTAGCTACCTCACCTACCCCAATATATGGCACTGCATTAGCCAACCAAGCCCACTCTTTAAATTCGCCAATTGGGCCAATTAAATAGGTATTATCGGGTAATTCTTTGGTTTGGCATGTGTTGTAACATCCTTTAGGGAACGTCCAATCTAAAGCAGTTAAATCAATTGGTAAGGCAAAGGTATCACTAGCCTGGCTACAACCTTGTACACCAGCAGTTACTAGTACTGGGCCATCGTGATAAATATTTGTGCTGTTGCCATAACCACCATTAGACCAATTAAAAACAGTACCCGTTGGAAAACTTGCTGCATTGGCTACTTTTAAACCAACCGTATAAGGCTCGCAAATAACATTGGTAATTTGAATAGTTGGGGTTTGTATTTCGTCTAAAACCAACACATTATAGGTAGTGGTATCGCCAGTACAAGACAGCCCATTGTTTGTATTTGTTGCAAACACTGTAATTTGCTGTACACCTGCCGTTGTTGGTGTAAATACCAGTTCGTTTGTAGGATCTATACCACTTACTGGGTTGCCATTTATTGCCCAAGTATAGCTTAAAGCAGCAGTACTTGGCACACTTAGCCGTATTTCTTGCCCAAAACAGACCTCGGTTTGCCCCGTAATTAGAGGTACGCTAGGTTGAGGTATGTACGCAATGGTGGTAGGGCTAATATCTTGCTCTATACAACCACTGGCATTGGTAGCATATACAAAATACTGCCCCGCTTGGCTGGTAGTATATGCCAAATTAGGCGCGGTAGTAGTAGCTACTGGTGTTGGGTTGTGCGAGCCATCGCTATTAATTAGGTACCAATCTAATTGAGTTACAGGCTCAGTTGAAGTTTTTGGAGCATACGCCATAGTAAAGCCAGCCATATTGCCTTCGCATAAAAAAGTAGGGTTGGCAACTAAGGCGCCACCCATATTACTATTTAGTAGATAAATAGCTTGTGTACTTGTTACTTGGCAACCGTACGGGTTGGTAATAGTAAGGCTTATGTATTTAAAATCTGGACCATCAACATCATACACTCTAAAAGTATTTTGAGATAGGTTTGATGTACCGTCATTAAAATCCCAGCTGTATTGGTAGCCATTTTGTGGGTATGTTGGGGTAAAGTGTATGGCAGTACCTTCGCAATAGTTGGGTTGCCCGTTACTAGAGGTACAGCTTGCACAGCTAATAGTAAAGCTGGCATCTATAGTTGGCGGTATAGCTACCGCTACAAAACTGGTAGTACAAGTGTAATTGGGGTAGCCAGAAATTCGAACACCTAGATTAACAATATCACTTTCGCTTAAATTGGTATAGGTATGGTATTTAATACCATTGCTATTGGTTTGGCTTTGGGTAGTCCAAGTAACGCCGCCATCTTTGGTAAATTCTACTTGGTTATATGGCGTGGTTGGGTAAAAAGCAGAATGGTCATACAAAACAAGGTCATAACCGCCTGTAGTATTGCAATTAATTTCGTAACGCAATGCTGCTTTATAAGGTATTAAAAAATCAATTTGATTACTTGCTTCGCATTCTGGCACTGTGTTATAGATTGCTCTAATACCAATACCATATACTCCTGGTATTAAGTTAGTTAATGTTAAGTTATTGTTAGGTTCTTGTGTTGTAATAACTGCGCTTGGTATATTAAAACCCCAATTTACGGTATAATTAGTACCCGTTATGGTACTTGTAATAGCAACACTTTCGCAATCTATTTGGGCGTTTAAAGTAACTACCTCATTATCACATTCAATAGGTTCGTCAATTTCACAATCGCCAATTACCTCTAAAGGATCGGACCAAGTAACACAGCCAAAACTATTGGTAACTTTGGCGCGGTATATATAATCTTGGTTTAAAAAAGTATCGTTTACCGTTAAAACCAAACCTGTTTCATTTGGTATTACAACCTCATCTTTATACCATTGTATGGTAGAGTCTTGTATGTTTTGGGTGTTTAATACAAAGTTGGCTTGCGTTATATTGAAAATTCTTAACGCACAAAAAATTATTGTATTTGGAGTGACATCGGCAATTGGTGCTGGGTTTACCGTAATTGGTATGTCTATAGTTGCTGGCAATAAACAATTGCCTACTGTAACACTAACCGTTGCAGTATAATTACTAAGTTGCGCTACTTGACTGTATTGATAGTCATAATGGGTTGGTATTGGGGTATTTTGAAGTATTACTTCGGTACCATCACCAAAATTCCAAATAACTTGGGTAATATCATTGGTATTAAAATTACTAGCTAAGGCAAAACTAAAACGCTTGTTTTCTAAAGCACAAACAGTAGTATTTGTTGTTGTATTGGTAATTGTTGGTGATGGACTTATGGTAATAATTGCCGAAATTTGTTCGTACTCTATACCGCATTTTCTTACTTTTAATTTAATTTGTGCCTCTTTGATACTAGCAAATTGATTCCATTGTACTTCTATTTCATTATCCGTATTTAAAAAGACACTACCTCTATTGGCTGGTATGATTTCTAATTGAAAAAAGTCGGTGTTTTCTGGCGATAAATTGGGTAAATCAAATTGCGAAATAGTACTCCCACAAACTTGTAAGGTTTGGGTAGGAAAACCTGTAAAATCTGGCTCATCGACCACTAAATTTACTGTTTTTGGCTCCGAAACACAAGTATTGTTTTCGTACCAAACTGTAATTTGGTAATTATTGTTAGGGTCGTTATCGCCATCATTGGTTTCCGAATCAAAAATAACCTTAATATGGTTGCCAATATCTGTTCCTAAAATTTCGCCACCTTTCACATCCCAATATGCCGTAACCCCATTTGGCACATTACAATAATAATCTATCAGACTATTAGGGCAAATAGGAATTTCTTCATTAGTGATTTCTAATAAGGTAGGCATGTTTGGTTTTTCGTTTACCACAATTGGTGGTATATAAGGTATGCAGAATAGATTAGATGTGGCTAGTAAGTTGTAAGTGCCTGCTTGCGTAAAATTATAATTAATTATACCTGTATTATTTGTACCAGTATCGTGTATATTATTTGGTCCGAAAATCTCCCAAGTTAAATCGGGTATATTTACTTCGTCTCCTAAATAATCTATAAAGGTAAAAGCAATATCGGTATTGGTACAGATAGGCTCAATTTCTAATAACGTTAAGGCTTTTTTTATAGTAATGGTAATTGAGTTTGTTACACCACCACAACCTAATAAGGTATTGTAATAGGTTGCACTTAAAGTAACCGTGCCACTTGTTAAACCTTCCACTACAATTTGGTTGCGTTGTGTATTACCTTCTAATAAAACAGCTGTGCCTGTTTCGTTTTGTAAAGCCCACGTAAAATCGGTTGTTGCCCATTGTGGTAAGGTAAAGGTGGCTTGTTCGTTTTCGCAAATAATACGATTCCCATAAATTTCTTCATGAGCAGTAATGATCGGTATTTTAACTGTTGTGGTGCATTCAAAACATTCTCTAGCGGATACGCTTACATAGCCAAAGCCATCATAATGGTGTAAATCTTGATTGCCCCAAATAACCTGTATCGTAGTTTTATCATTACTTTCAAAAATAATATCGCCACCTGCAACTTGCCATTCTAAATTACAATCTACATATTCTTCGGCATTTTGAATGGTGTAAGAAACACTATCGCCTTCGCAAGACATACTAGGGCAATCAATTACAATTTGTGATTCGGTCACTATTACCTCCATAGAATACGTACTCTCACAACTACAACCATTTGTTGCAATAAGTGTTACTAAGTAAGAACCTACTTCATTAAAGGTAAAGGTTGGTTCAAATTCGTTAGAAAAATCTTGATCGCCAAAAGTCCAACGGTAATATATATCGTCATGACCGTTATTTATTGTCGTCAAATTTTCAAAACTGATAGGGTTACCTCTACAAACCTGTATGGTTTCATTTTGAGATGGAAACACATTAAAATGAGCATTTGGAGCGTTTAGTTTTTCTATACATTTAGTAATCGTTGTAGTAGTGCCGCCTATATAATTAATGGTTAGCTCTAAGGTTGCTTGGCTAGCAAGACTAGCCCAATTTATCTCACAAGAAGTAGTGGTTGGTGTGCCAATAAAATTACCACCAAAAACCTGCCATGTAGTTGTATTTATTAAACTTGTATCGCCTTCAATAATAAATTGCATCGTAGTGTGTTCACAGGTTTTAATACAAGAACCTTCTACAATTACATCGGTAGGTTTAAAATCTTGCGAAGCTGCTTCTTGGCAATTTACCTCACCTTGCCAAGATAAGGTTAGGTAATCATTTGCATTTTTAGTTTGTGCAAAACTTACCATAGAATAACTAAAAGTTATAATTAAGGATACATAGTGTGTTTTTAAAATAATTTTTCATTTTTTTTACATTTAATTGGTTCGTTTGGTTTTACATAAATTATAAAACAAACGGCAAATTCATGCCGTTTGCTTTTGTGATTAACCAAAGATTTACAATAAAAAATACAAATCATTAAAATTAGATTACATTTGTTTGTTAAACCTATGGCTTTTCACGCTTGGGTATCCTTAATTTTGCTTACCGGCTTTTAAGGGTACTTTTTTAATTATTTAGTAGGTGTTTTTCTGCATTACTAAATTATTTTTACAATATACATTTTTTTTCTATACTAAAAAATACCTACAAGCAAGTAGTTTTAAAATACTAAACACCTGATTAATAGTTGTTTGTGTTTTTCTTGTTTTTTTAGGCAGGTAGTTAAAACGCATATTTATATATTTCTACTCTAAAAAAGGTTTTTTTAAGTTGCTTTTTTTTACCTTTTGTACTATTTAAAATTTAGCAAAAAATTATCGTTTTACTAGCTATAAATTATATATTTTTGTTATTTAATATTTTATCTATGAAAAAAACACTCTTAATTATAAGCGTTTTACTTTTTATTTTTTCTTGCGATGATGGCGATTTTGACATACCAAGTTTTGTTTTTGGCACTAGTGTTTCGGATTGTGGAGATTTAATACTATTCAATATTAGTGATGATTCTAAAGAGGCTTTGATATTAGAACTTAACCAGTCTAATTTAAATGACGCTTTTTTTACTATAAAAAGAGATAATGAATCTTTTGATTTGACTAATAAAATAGCGTATCGCATATTTAATGCAAATGTAAGTAGTGCTTACTTCTGTCAAGATATTCCACCAGCAAGCCCAAGTATTTTAGATCAATGGCAAGGTAATGGTGAGTTACTTGTACATACTAGCATTCGTTTTGACGATACCGATGAAATTACTCTTAATGACGAATTAATTGGCACAAAAAGTGGTAACGATACCGATGAAGATGGTATTGATGATGCTTTTGATATAGACCAAACTGGCGGTACAGATGCCAACGAAAATGGTATTGATGATATGGCAGAATTAGATACCGATGGTGATAATCTAGCCAATTATTATGATCAAGACGATGATAATGATGGTATTTTAACCAAAAACGAACTCGTTGCTGCTGGCGAACCATTGTCTTCCTTAGTAGATGCCGATGGCGATAATGTATTGGATTATTTAGATAGCGATAACGATGGTGTTTTTGATTATTTAGACAATCAATTTAATAACGATGCGCCAGTAGTACATCTTATTGACAGAAAATATACTTTAAGCTATACAACCTTATTTACCATTAACAATATGAGTTTATCAAATACTAATGGGAATACCATTAATTACGAAACCTATGAATACGGCGTAAAAACGGGTAGTACTTCTATTAATCTCGATTAATTTTACTTCTCAAAATAACAACTTCTGTTGCGCCGTAACCGTACTTTTTAAAAGAAGCATCGTTTATTATTACTGGATAATTTTGCAACATGATATACAATTCTTTTTTAAGCACGCCTTGCCCTTTACCATGTATAAAAATTACTGTTTTCTTGTTCTCTTTAATTGCTTTTTCTACATGATATTTTGCTGTATTAATTTGCTTAGTTAACATTTCAAAATTTTGCATATTTTTATTAGAATGCGTAATTTGATGTATGTGTAAATCTACTTCAATACTAGTGTTTTTTTGAGGCTTTTTAGTTTTAGCAATGGTTTTAATTTGTTTTGCTTTTTTATCCTTATTGGATATCGTTAAATTTTCTAATAACACATCTGACTGCAACAAAACCAGTTCTTGTGGTTGAAAATGACGTAAAAAACCATCTTGATCTTCTATGGTAATTACATGCTTTTCTACCGAAGTAATTGTACCAATAATTACATCGTCTAAAACGGAAACTTTACAACCAACTTGGAATTTTTGCTCCATATAATTGGAAGTTTGTTTAGCTTAATTTCTCTAAATTACTACTTAACGTGTCAATAAATTTTTGTAATGGTTTTTTTACCATCATACTAACCATAGGATTAAATTTACCTTCAAAATTAAAGTTTACTTTACAAATTTGCTCTTCTTCTGCAATATTTGCTGTTAAAGTAAAAGGGAATTTCTCACTTGCCGAACCCAAAACGATTTTGTTATTTGGTGTTTTTTCAACGAGTTTTAATTTTATGGTTGGCATTCCTTTTAAGGCAAAAACAAACCCATCTTCTTTTACTTCAAAAGTATCGGTATTTTCGGGCATTATTTGTTCAAAATTTTTAAAATTAGTTAAAAATTCATACAAATCTACTGCTGTTTTTTGTACTGGGATGTTTGGTGTTTCTAAGTTCATTATATACTTTAGTGTTCGAAAATAAGTAGCCTTAATAACCTTCGGTTATATGCTGTAATTTTGTTTTATTTAAAATTTTAATTCTTTTGCCTTTTAATTCTACCCAACCTTCTTTTTTAAATTGAGAAAGTAATCTAATACTTGATTCTGTTGCTGTGCCAATAGAATTTGCAATTTCTTCACGAGTTAAAACTAAGCTTAAAAAGCCTTCCTTATCTACGCCAAAAGTTCTATCAAATAATAACAAGGTATCTGCCAAACGTTCTTTTACATTTTTTTGTGCCATGTTTGCTATGGCAATATTAGCATTGTCTAAATCTGTACAAATTGCTTTGGTCACATCTAAAGAAAATTCATTGTTATTTTTGAAATTTTTATAAATTTCATCTTT
>CAZOQL010000051.1:13568-16562 GCA_964582005.1 uncultured Flavobacteriaceae bacterium
GTCAAAGCGTTTAAGGAATTCAATTCACGAATAATACAATTTTGACAATTTGACATAAATAATTACTTTAGTAATAATACAAATTTAATGAATAATATGATATTTATCCAGTTAAAATCCATTAATTTTGAGCAATATTTGTAGTACTAAATAATGGCAAAAGAAACGTGTTATCATTGTGGTTTAAATTGTAATAAGCAACAATATAAAATAGAAGAAAAGCTATTTTGTTGTAATGGTTGTAAAACCGTTTTTGAAATACTAAGCCAACACGAATTAGGTTGTTATTATGATTTTGAACAAAGTCCAGGTACAATCCCCAATGAAATTAAAGGAAAATTTACGTATTTAGATACACCAGAAATTGCAGAGAAATTAGTAGAATTTAATGACGGATCAATTTCTGTCGTTGCTTTTTACACACCAAATATGCATTGCAGCTCTTGTATTTGGGTTTTAGAAAACTTGTCTAAATTACATAGTGGTATCATCACTTCTAGTGTGAATTTTCCACAAAAAAAGATTCGAATTACATATACAAATGCCTCTATTTCCTTAAAAAAAGTAGTCGAATTAATTACTTCAATTGGATATGAACCCTACATAAGCTTAGAAGATGCGCAAAGTGGTAAAAATAAATCTGACAAAACATTAATATATCAAATTGCTATTGCTGGTTTTTCTTTTGGAAATGTAATGCTTTTATCGTTTCCTGAATATTTTCAAGAAGATGGGTTTTGGTTAGAAAAATACAAAATACTTTTTAGAATTATTATGTTTATTTTATCTATACCTGTTGTTTTTTACTCCGCTAAAGATTATTTTATTTCTGCTTATAAAGGATTAAAAAATAATCTATTAAATATTGATGTTCCTATTGCTTTAGGAATCTCGGTTTTATTTATTCGAAGTACTATCGAAATTACTTTTGACTTAGGGCAAGGTTTTTTTGATAGCTTAACTGGCTTGGTGTTTTTTCTTCTTTTAGGGCGAATATTTCAACTAAGAACCTATAATTATTTGTCTTTTGAACGAGATTATAAATCCTATTTTCCTATTGCAGTTACTAAAATTGAAAAAGACGCTTCTGAAAATAGTATAGAAGTATACAAAGTTAAAGAAGGCGATAGATTACTCATTAGAAATGAAGAATTAATACCAGTTGATGGTATTTTAATTAATGGTAATGCAACCATAGATTATAGCTTTGTAACGGGCGAATCGGTTCCTGTAGCAAAACAATCTGGTGATAAATTATTTGCTGGAGGAAAACAGCTTTCAGGCGCTATTGAAATGGATGCATTACAATCGATACAACAAAGTTATTTAACTCAATTATGGTCTAATGATGCTTTTAAAAAAGACAGTAATTCGGGTATTAAAAATCTAGTAGATTCCCTTAGTAAATATTTTACATATATCATTTTAATAATTGCTTTAATTGCTGGTGTATTTTGGTTTATTACAGATAAATCACTGGTATTTCATGTGGTTTCTTCGGTTTTAATTATTGCTTGTCCTTGTGCATTGGCACTTTCTACACCATTTTCCTTAGGGAATATGCTACGCATTTTTGGAAGAAAAAAGTTTTACTTAAAAAATGCTAATGGCATATAACAAGCCGCCAAAATAGATACACTCATCTTCGATAAAACAGGCACGATAACTACCAATAAAAATACCAATATTCATTTTGTTGGTGATTTAAGCGCTACGAATATTCAAGGGATCCGAAATTTAATTCGATCATCTAATCATCCATTAAACAGAATGTTATATGATTTTTTACCTGATTATAAAGAAGCACCTGTTCTAAATTTCAAAGAAACTATTGGTAAAGGAATTCAAGGGAATATAAATGGAAATAGTTATGTTTTAGGAAATGCGGCATTTGTTAAAACGACTTCTCAAAATGCAAATGAAACAACAATACACGTTTCTATAAATGGTATTATAAAAGGTAGGTATGTTTTTAAAAACACGTATAGAAAAGGTTTAAATATGGTATTTGAGCAATTATCTAAAATTTATAAAATAATTATTTTATCGGGAGATAATAAAGGCGAAAAAGAATATTTAGAAAAAGTATTACCAAAAGGTACTGAGTTTGCCTTTAATCAAAAGCCAGAAGATAAATTAACTTTTATAGAAAATTTACAAAAACAAGGAAAACATGTTTTAATGATTGGTGACGGATTAAATGATGCTGGCGCACTGGCACAAAGTAATTTTGGCATTGCTATTTCAGAAAACACCAATGTTTTTTCACCTGCTTGTGATGCTATTTTAGATGCCAAACAATTCTCTAAATTACCTTATTTTTTGCATTTAGCGAAACAAACGGTTCGTATTATTAAGGCTAGCTTTGTTTTATCTTTTTTATATAATATAATAGGTATGTATTTTGCGGTTACTGGGCAATTATCACCTATAATTGCAGCTATTCTAATGCCTTTAAGTTCTATTTCGGTAGTTGTTTTTGTTACTATTTTAACGAATTGGGTTAGTAAAAAAGGTTCTGGTTTAAAATTGTAATGATATTATTAACCTGAGTTCTTAACTATAGTCAAGCTGATATTCATCCTATTAATTATCCGTATTGCAAACCAAATAACGGCTCTATTTTGAAATAGAGCCGTAAAAAAACACTACTAACACCAATCATCGAACTACGATTTTAAAGTAGTCTTCATAAAATTAAAAATTATATTTTGCATAAAAACTAAAATTCCTACCAACTTCATGAATTTTTCTGCCATTAAACTCATCGGCATTTTTAAAACTAAAATTTAGATGGTTATAATAAGCCGTATCAAAAATATTTAATATAGATGCTCCTATATTTAAATTTTCAAATACTTTGTAGCCTAATCGCAAATCAAAAGTATTATATGCTGGCTGTTTCGGTCTCATTAAAACTAGGAGAAAAATCAGCTTGTTTTGAAACAAACTTAGAACGCAAATCAATCCAGTACATGTCTTTTTCATATTTTA
>CAZOQL010000052.1:0-1093 GCA_964582005.1 uncultured Flavobacteriaceae bacterium
GTAAAAATACGATTTTAGATACAAAATACTTCAATCAAGTTTTTAATTTTAGAGCTTGTTTTAGCTTACTAAATATATAGATTATTTAGAAATTACAAAGATTTCAATTATTTTTTGCGACCTTTGAGTTTAAAAATTTACTATGCTAAAAAAATTAAAACCAGAAAATATCCTCTTTCTAGACATAGAAACGGTTCCTGAATTTGAGGATTATTCCGATTTATCAGATGAAATGCAAGACCTTTTTGCAAAGAAAACACAATACCAACGTAAAGAGGAATTCACTCCAGAAGCATTTTATGAACGTGCTGGAATTTGGGCAGAATTTGGTAAAATAATTTGTATTTCGGTTGGTTTTTTTTCTTCCTATGAAAAAAATCGTAGTTTTAGAGTAAAATCTTTTGCATCGGATAACGAAAAGCAATTGTTACTTGATTTTAAAGATTTATTAGTAGAATATTTTTCATCTCCAAAACACTTACTTTGTGCACATAATGGTAAGGAATTCGATTTTCCTTACATTGCCCGTAGAATGATTATCAATCGTATTACTTTACCTGAAAAACTAGATTTATTTGGTAAAAAACCTTGGGAAGTAGCACATATAGATACGCTAGAACTATGGAAGTTTGGCGATTACAAACATTATACATCACTTAGTTTACTAACCAATATTTTAGGTATTTCATCACCAAAAAATGATATTGACGGCTCACAAGTTTCTGATGTTTATTATAAAGAAAAAAACCTAAAACGCATTGTGAAATATTGTGAAAAAGACACACTGGCCGTTGTACAATTACTCTTACGTTTTAGTAATTTAGACTTGTTAAATGATGATGAGATTATACTAATTTAAACAAAGTTAATATATATTAAAGAACTGTGTTTAGTCGTTTCAATAACTAAAATTATATTTATTTTACTTTGTCTATTACTTTTTCAACTTTGTTTTTTACTTTTTCAATTGCGGTATCAGATATAAAGGTTTTTGAAGCAATGCCAAATCCTATTATCATAATAATAATACCCATTATCTTTCTTATTTTGGTAACAACAACTGGAGTCATTTTATCTTTTAATTGTTTTGAGG
>CAZOQL010000052.1:1193-16489 GCA_964582005.1 uncultured Flavobacteriaceae bacterium
TTTCTTATTTTGGTAACAACAACTGGAGTCATTTTATCTTTTAATTGTTTTGAGGAAATAATTTTTTCAATACCTGTAATAAAATAAGCTATTAAAATAATAGTAAAATACTGAAATACCGAATAGGCATCCATACTAACATTTGTACTTACAACTAATCCAAACCAAAAAACAAGCTAATTAAGTTTGATTTTTCTTTAATTATTAAATCAGAATCTACTAGTTTTCTTCTTTTCTCTTTGATAAAGAGAAATAAGCCATAAAAAACTAAGACTAAACCGCCAATAAAAAATATTTTAGGATCGTCTTTTATTTTCTGTAAAATTTGATAACTACCAAAGTAGGAAACCGTTATAAAAATAACATCTGCCAAAATCACACCTAAATCAAATACTATTGCATGCTTAATACCTTTGGTCGCACTTATTTCAAGCAGTACAAAAAAAACAGGACCAACCATAAAGGCAAGAAAAAAACCTGTTAAAAGTGCGTTAGCTATATCAAAATTCATTGCTTGCTAATATAATAGATTTAAAAACAAATTTATCTTTTAAACTCGCTTAAAATAATTGCTGTTGCCGAAGCAACATTTAAACTCTCGGCTTGTAAAGTATTGCCAAACCGTGGTATATGCATGCTATGTGTTGCCAATTTAATAATAGATTCCGAAATACCATTACCTTCATTACCCATAACTAATATGGCATTTTTAGGCAAGTTGCTTTTGTATATATTTTCACCTTCTAACAAACTCACATAAATAGGTAAGTTTGTAGTGCTTAAATAAGTATTCAAATTTTCATAATTAATAGAAACCCTTGTTAAAGAACCCATAGAAGCTTGTACTACCTTTGGGTTATAACAAGAAACCGTATCTAAAGAACAAATAAGTTGTTTTACACCAAACCAATCACAAAGTCTAATAATAGCACCTAAATTACCTGGATCTTGTATGTTATCTAAAACCAAAATCAAATTACTCTCTTTTACTTTTTGAATTTCTGGTATTTTAAAAACACCCAAAATTTGTTTGGGATTTTTTAAAGCACTTATTTTTTTAAGTTCACTTTGTGTAATTAATACCAATTTGTTTTGGGGTACTTTTGAAGTAAAATCATCCGTAAAAAATATAGTTTTCAATTCAAAATTAGAATCGATAAATTCCAACACTGATTTTTTACCTTCCACTATAAAAAGACCGTGTTTATTTTGGTGCTTTTTTTGTTGTAAACTATTTATTAATTTAATTTCGCTTTTACTTAACATAGTTTTGTGCTTAGTGTATAAGTCTTTAGATTATTTAGATTATTTTTGACCTACAAATGAAAAATTCTAGTTTCACAAAAATAACATTAATTATTGTATTTTTTATGATATTTTATTCGTGTAATTCTGTAAAAAGACTACAAGATGATGAATATTTACTAAAAGAAAACACCATTTTTGTAAACGATAAAAAGTCAAAAGATATAGAACTACAAACTTATTTAAGACAAAGACCTAATAGTAAAGTTTTAGGGATGCCTATATCTCTTTATTTATACAATAAATACAATCCGTTATTTGAAGATAATTATGAAAATTGGGTTGCATTACATCCCAAAACAAGTGATTTTATTACCGCGGTGTTTTCTAAAAAACAAATAAAACCCGTGTTTAAATTTCAAAAAAATTATAATAATTTTTTCAAAAAAAATGGAGAAACTCCTGTTATAGTTGACTCTAAAAAAACAAAAAAATCTATTACTACTTTAGAAAAATACTATAATAATAAAGGGTATTTTGATGCAATTGTAACTACAAATGAACTAAAAAAAAGAAAAAAAAGAAAACATATTAACTATCTTATTACAACTAAAGACCCTTACTTTTTAGATAGTATTAAAACCAAAATAGAATCTATTGTTTTAGAAAACTTATACGAAAAAAACAAAGCCAACTCTTTTTTAAAAAAAGGTGCCCAATTTAATACTAGTAATTTTTCTAAAGAACAATTACGATTAACCAAATTATTTAGAAACTCAGGAATTTATAATTTCGGTAAAGATTATATTCGTTTTGACGTTGACATTAGTGACTCTACTTTACATCACAATAAAGTTTTACTTAAAATAAATAATCAAACTATTGAAAATAACGATAGTATTTATGGTAAACCTTTTCAAGTTAAACGAGTAAAAAACATTAACATCTATACCGATTATTCCTTTAACACCAAAGATAAAGCATATACAGATTCTTTATCCTATAATGGTTACACTTTTTTTTCACATAAAAAGTCGCGGTTTAATGTAAGACATTTATCATCAGCAATAGACATTAAACCAAATGGTATATATAAAGATGAAGAACGAATTAATACCAGACAATATCTTAACGATTTAAAAGTATTTAGATCTCCTATTACTATTAACTATAAAGAGAATAGTGATGAAAGTCTAACCGCAAATATTTTATTGACACCATTAAAACGATTTGGTGCTAGTGCAGATCTTGATTTTACCCATTCTAACATTAAACCATTTGGAGTTTTAGGTAAATTTGCTCTTATTAATAGAAATATCTTTAAAGGTTCCGAAATTTTTGAATTATCCTTTCAAGGTTCTTTTTTAAATGTAGCCGAAGATACTTCGGATCCTAAATTTAATCTATTTGGATTAACCGCTTGGGAGATAGGAGCCAATACGTCTTTAAAAATTCCAAGGATATTTTTTCCCATAAAGACAAGTCGTCTTATTCCTAAAAAAATGCGTCCAAATACTAATATTGGTATTAGCCTTAGTTTTCAAAAAAATATTGGTTTAGATAGGCAAAATATAACAGGTAATATAACCTATAATTGGGCAACCACAAAAAGTAAAAAACACCAATTTGATCTTTTAAATGTACAATACATTAACAATGTTAATTCTTCAAATTATTTTGAGGTATTTGGAACAGAGTTTAAAAAATTAAGTAATGTAGCTTTAACTATTGTGGATAACAATACGATGAATGCGCAAGGTCAAATAACCAATATAACTGGTTATATAAATTACGTTTTAAACCCATTTAATAATTTTGTAAATACCGATTTTACTAATTTTAAAACAGTACAAAGAATACAAGAAAGGCAAAGTATAATAACCGAAGATATTCTAGTACCAGTAATGTCTTATTCGTTCACTTATAACAATAAAAAAGGAATAAACGACAAGCGTTTTTCATTTTTTAAAGTTAAATTAATTTCAGCTGGTTCTATAACAAATGCATTTACCAAAAATAAAAATCAAAGGAAAAAAGAACTTTTTGGTTTGCCTGTGGCACAATATATAAAAGCAGAAGTTGAATATAAAAAATATTGGCATTTATCTTCTGATAATCATGCGGTTTTTAGAACTTTTATTGGTGCAGCTGTCCCTTTTGGGAACGCAACTAGTATTCCTTTTAGCCGAAGTTACAGAGCTGGCGGATCTAATGATATAAGAGCTTGGAAAACCTTTGATTTGGGTCCAGGTTCTTCTTTAAGTAATCTAGATTTTAATATAGGAAATTTAAAGTTTATCTCAAATTTAGAATATCGATTTAAAGTGTTGAATAATTTACATAGTGCTTTATTTATTGATGCTGGTAATGTTTGGGATATTACAAATTCTAATTTAGTATCCGAAAAATCAAAATTTAAAAACTGGGAATCACTACAAGATATAGCTGTTGGTTCTGGCATTGGAATGCGCTATGATTTGAGTTTTTTAATACTACGAATAGACTTAGGCTTTAAAACTTATGAGCCATATTTAGATACTAATAAATGGTTTAGAAATTACAATATTAAACATTCTGTTTTTAATTTTGGAATCAACTACCCATTTTAAAAAAACAACCTCTATTTATATATAAATGAATGTTCGTATTATTTAGTGTATTTTTGTCGTATAATTTACAAATAATAGTATTTAATAATGACTGAAGAAAAAGTACAAGATATAGGTTCTAAAATTATAGAGGCTATAAAAACTATTTATGACCCTGAAATACCAGTAGATATTTATGAGTTAGGTCTAATCTATGATGTTTTGGTTAATGAAAATAACGAAGTTAAAATTATAATGACGTTAACTTCGCCTAATTGTCCTGTTGCTGAAACTTTACCTGTAGATGTTGAAGAGAAAGTAAAAACAGTTAAAGAAGTTACCAATGCAGAAGTTGAAATTACTTTTGACCCACCTTGGGATAAAAGTTTAATGAGTGAAGAAGCTAAATTAGAACTAGGATTTTTATAATGGAAGACCCAATGCATATTGTAAATAAAGTTACTAATAGTAAATTAATTACGGTTGATTTAGAAGATTTTTATCCTATTGGCAAACGTATTTCAATAGATATAAAAAAATGGTTGTTTGAAGATATCGTATTAAAAGAAACGGATTTTAGAACAGCTATTAAAAACCATGATTGGACACAATATAAAGATGCCTATGTTGCTTTACATTGTAGTTCTGAGGCTATAATTCCGTCTTGGGCTTATTTATTAATCACAGTACATTTAGCACCGCATACTAACCGTATTGTGGTTGGTGAATTAGAAATTATAGAAACTATTTTATTTCGAGAAATTATTAATAAGTTAGATTTAGATTTATTTAAAGATAAATTTATACTAATAAAAGGTTGTTCTGAAAAACCAATACCTCAATCTGCTTATGTGTATTTAATCGAAAAATTAATGCCCGTAGCTTCTAGTGTAATGTACGGCGAAGCATGTTCAAACGTACCTTTGTATAAAAAGAAAAAAAGTTAGCTATAAACTAGCTTTTAAATATTCGCGATTCATACGTGCAATGTTTTCTAACGAAATCCCTTTAGGACATTCTACTTCACAAGCACCTGTATTAGTACAATTACCAAAACCTTCTTTATCCATTTGAGCAACCATATTTAATACACGATCTGTAGCTTCAACTTGACCTTGAGGTAATAAAGCGTACTGACTTACTTTAGCTGCAACAAATAACATAGCGCTTGAATTTTTACAAGTAGCCACACAAGCACCACAACCTATGCAAGAAGCAGCATCCATAGCTTCATCAGCAGCGTGTTTTGAAATTGGAATTGCATTGGCATCTTGGGTATTACCCGAAGTATTTATACCAATATATCCACCAGCTTGTTGAATCCGTTCAAAAGCCATTCTATCTACTACTAAATCTTTAATTACAGGAAAAGCACGTGCTCGCCATGGTTCAATAGTAATAGTATCGCCATCTTTAAACATTCGCATATGCAATTGACATGTAGTAATACCTCTATCTGGTCCGTGAGCTTCTCCATTTATATGTAAAGAACACATACCGCAAATTCCTTCACGACAATCATGATCAAAAGCCACTGGCTCTTCATTATTTGCAACAAGTTGTTCGTTTAAAACATCCATCATTTCTAAAAATGACATATGTTCCGAAATATCGTTAACTTTATAATTAACCATTTTTCCTTTATCACTTGCGTTTTTTTGACGCCAAATTTTTAATGTTAAATTCATAATGTATTATTTATAGGAACGTGTTTTTAATTCAATATCGTTAAATTCTAACGCTTCTTTATGCAAAATGGCATCGCTTGGTTCTCCTTTATATTCCCAAGCAGCAACGTATTTATAATTTTTATCATCTCGCAGAGCTTCTCCTTTTTGAGGACCATCTTTTTCTACCGATTCATCTCTAAAATGACCACCACAAGATTCTTTTCTATTTAAGGCATCTACTGCAAATAGTTCTCCTAGTTCTAAGAAATCAGCTACTCTACCTGCTTTTTCTAACTCTTGATTAAATTCATTTAAAGAACCTGGTACTTTTACGTTTTTCCAAAAATCTTCGCGAATTTCTTTAATTTCGGTAATCGCTTCTTTTAAATGTTTTTCATTACGAGCCATACCAACTTTATCCCACATTATTTTTCCTAATTTTTTATGGAAATAATCAACTGAGTGAGTTCCTTTATTCGTTATAAAAAAGTCTAAACGATCTTTCACTTCTTTTTCTACAGCATCAAATTCTGGTGTGTTTGTAGGTATTGCTCCAGTACGAATATCATCCGATAAATAATCACCTATAGTATAAGGTAATACAAAATAACCATCGGCTAGACCTTGCATTAATGCAGATGCGCCTAATCTATTTGCACCGTGGTCAGAGAAATTTGCTTCCCCAATACAATACAAACCAGGTATGGTTGTCATTAAATTATAATCTACCCAAACGCCACCCATTGTGTAATGGGTTGCAGGATAAATCATCATTGGTGTTTCGTATGGATTTTCAGCAATAATTTTTTCATACATTTGGAATAAATTCCCGTATTTTTCTTCAATTATTGCTTGCCCTAATTTAATTATTGCTTCCTTAGAAGCATTTACAATATTATGAATTTTTGCTTGTTCGGTTCCGTATCGTACAAAAGCCGTCGCAAAATCTAAATAAACTGCTTCGCCAGTAGCGTTAACACCATAACCAGCATCGCATCTTTCTTTTGCAGCTCTAGATGCCACATCTCTTGGTACTAAATTTCCAAAAGCAGGATAACGTCTTTCTAAATAGTAATCTCTATCTTCTTCGGCAATTTGAGTTGGTTTTAATTTACCTTGTTGAATTGCTTGGGCATCTTCTATTTTTGCAGGTACCCAAATACGTCCGTCATTACGTAAAGATTCAGACATTAAAGTTAACTTTGACTGATAATCTCCAGATCTTGGAATACAAGTTGGATGAATTTGTGTATAACAAGGGTTTGCAAAATAAGCTCCTTTTTTATGAATTTTCCAAGCTGCAGTTGTATTAGAACCCATAGCATTGGTTGATAAAAAATAAACGTTTCCATAACCACCAGAAGCAACAACAACAGCGTGTGCCGAGTGTCTTTCTATTTCACCTGTTAATAAATTACGTGCAATAATACCTCTTGCTTTACCATCAACTAAAACTACATCAAGCATTTCGTGACGATTGTGCATTTCAATTTTACCACGAGCAATTTGTCTATTCATGGCAGAATAAGCTCCTAATAATAATTGTTGACCTGTTTGTCCTTTAGCATAAAAGGTTCTGGAAACCAAAACACCACCAAAAGAACGGTTATCTAATAAACCACCATAATCTCGTGCAAAAGGAACACCTTGTGCTACACATTGATCAATAATATTACCTGATACTTCCGCTAAACGATATACATTTGCTTCTCTTGAACGATAATCGCCACCTTTTACGGTATCATAAAATAAACGATAATTAGAATCGCCATCACCCATATAATTTTTTGCAGCATTAATTCCTCCTTGCGCCGCAATAGAATGCGCACGTCTTGGAGAATCTTGATAAGCAAATGCCTTTACATTATAACCTAACTCGGCTAAAGTTGCCGCTGCAGAACCGCCAGCCAAACCTGTACCGATAACAATAATATCAATATTTCGTTTGTTTGCAGGATTTACTAAGTCAATATGATTTTTATAATCTGTCCATTTATCAGCAATTTTGCCTTTTGGAACTTTTGCATCTAATTTTGCCATAATATATTAATGTTTGATAAAGTGAAAAACTGCAATAAAAGCAAATAAGGCAGGTATTGCTATAGAATAAACTTTTGCCCAAATTTTAAAACCTTTGGTGTATTTATTATTCAACCCCATAGATTGAAATGCCGATTGAAATCCGTGTAATAAATGTAATGCTAAGAAAATAAAGGCAATAACATACACCACAACCGTAATAGGATCTTGAAAAACATGAACTAATTCTTCATAATAACGTGTTGGGTTATTTGGTAATTTTTTAATGTATTTATAATTAATTTCATGTACCCAAAAATGTTTAAAGTGTAATACGATAAACCCTAAAATAGCTAAGCCCGAATAAATCATATTTCTACTCGTCCAAGTAGAGTTGGCTGCACCATTGTTTTTGTAATATTTTACACCTTGTGCTTTTTTGTTTTTCAATTCTAAAACAAAACCCATTATAAAATGAAACACAACACCTAGAATTAAAATAGGTTGCATTGCAAATTGAATTAAAGGATTGGTTCCCATAAAATGAGATGCTTTATTAAAAACATCTTCACTAAAAACCGATAAAAGGTTTATAGTAACATGCATTAATAAAAAGAAAATTAAAAAAAATGCCGAAAGTGCCATAGCATACTTTTTGGCGAGTGATGAAGATAAAAATCCGCTCATAATTTAGTCTGATTTATTAAATAACAAAGGTAAGGTTTAATGTTTAATATTGAAAAGGATATATATCCTTTTTATTATTTATACTAATTCTATATAAGTCAACTATAATTCTTTTTTTAGTATAAAACAAACACTTCTATAAACCAAAAAAACCACAGTTAAAACTGAGGTTCTTCATCGGCTAATTTAATAAGCCTTAGAGTTTTAAGTTGCAAAACTCTAAAAACAATACAATTATCTTTGTATTGAAAAAGCGGTCTGGACGGGATTCGAACCCGCGACCTTCGCCGTGACAGGGCGACATTCTAACCAGCTGAACTACCAAACCGTTGCTTTTAGCGGTCGCAAATATAAGTGTGTTTTTTATATCTGCAAAGGTTTTTAGGTAAATATTTTAAAAAAAAAATATTGTAGTATCAACAGGACTTTAAAATCATTTTTTTTTATAAAAAACGCTTTCTACTTATTAAATAGGACGTTAAAATTTGTTCATATCCTTTATTAATGTCAACTGGCACATAATCAATTTTATACTGCATGCATTTTAGTTTTAATCCATTAAAATAAGTACTCACCGCTTTTTGATAATTTTCTTGTACTTGCTCTGCATATAAATTAATGGTTTCACCAGTTTCAACATCTATAAATTTCTTAGGCTTATTATCAAAATTAAAATCTAGCTCGTATTTTTTATCATAGGTATGAAAGAGTATTAATTCATGTTTATTATATTTTAAATGTCGGATTGCTTCAAATAGTTCTTCTTCGTTTTTATCTACTTGAAGCATATCGGTAAATAAAAATATTAGAGATCTACGGTGTAATTTTTCAGCAATTTCGTGTAAAATAGTATAGGTATTTGTGGTTTTTGTTTTTTCTGAATTTAAAGTTTTCTCTAAGGTATTTAAAAGCATTCTTTGATGTCTTTCGCTTCCTTTTGTAGGCGAATAAAACTCTAAGTCATCACTATAAATACTTAAACCAAAAGCATCTCTTTGTTTTTTCAACAATTCCATTAAAGATGCAGCTGCAATGGTTGCAAAGCCAATTTTATTAAAATTAGTAAAGTTTTGCGCTTTCATTTCAGGATAATGCATCGATGCAGAATTATCTACAATAATATGTGCTCGTAAATTGGTTTCTTCTTCATAGCGTTTTACAAAAAGTTTATCGGTCTTGGCAAATAGTTTCCAATCTATATGTTTGGTACTTTCTCCTTTATTATATAAACGATGCTCGGCAAACTCAACCGAAAAACCATGAAAAGGACTTTTATGCATCCCAGTAATAAAACCTTCTACTACTTGTTTGGCAAGTAATTCTAAGTTTTTGATTCCACTTGTGTTCTTAGTATCGGATAATTGCATAAAAAATCTCATTAATTAGTCAAATATACTTTTAAATAATTGCATAAAAAAAGGTTTAATCTCAATTTTATGAAATTAAACCTTCCTTTTAATAAAAAATAAATGTTTACACTAATGCATTTAATTTATCTTCATATGTTTTTTTAGGTGCTACACCTACTTGTTTTTCAACAACCTCTCCATTTTTAAAAATCAAAACAGTTGGTATATTTCTTACACCATATTTTGAAGCAAATTCTTGATTTGCATCAATATCTAATTTTGTTACTACTGCTTTCCCTTCAAAATCATCACTTAATTCTGCAACAATTGGCGCAAGCATTCTACAAGGTCCACACCAAGCTGCCCAAAAATCTACTAATACCGGTTTATCTGATTTTAAAACTACTTCTTCAAAAGTAGCATCTGTTATTTCTATTGCCATATTTATTTCTTTAATTTCTTATTTTATTAATTCACTACAAAGGTAACAATAATTTTACCAAAGTTATTTTATGACTATTATTTTTATTTATAGTGCTATATCTCTTTATTATAAATATTGAATTATTACATTTGTATCTAATTGTTATAGACCTATGAACTTATTTTTAGATAATAGAAAACAGCATTTTTTTAATGTAAACATTGTTATTTCTGGTTCTAAAAGTGAATCAAATCGCTTATTGATTCTACAACAGATTTTTAAAAATTTATCTATTAAAAATTTATCTAACTCTAAAGATACACAAGTATTACAAGCCGTTTTATCTAGTACAAAAAATACATTTGATATTGGGCATGCTGGTACTGCAATGCGTTTTTTAACTGCTTATTTATCTTTACAAAAAGGAGTTTTTACTTTAACAGGTTCTAACCGAATGCAAAATAGACCCATACAATTATTGGTAAATACCTTGAGAGATTTAGGTGCAGATATTAGGTATCTTGAAAAAGAGGGTTTTCCTCCAATACAAATAAAAGGGAAAGACATAGTAAAAAACAAGGTTTCTATTGCTGGTAATATAAGTAGCCAATATATTACGGCATTACTTTTAATAGCACCTTCGCTAAAAAATGGATTGCATTTAACATTAACTGGTAAAGTAACTTCTATACCTTATATAAAGATGACTTTATCTTTATTGCAAAAAATAGGAGTTGAAACCGAATGGGTAGAAAATAGAATAACCATTCATCCAAAAGAAAAAATAAAGAATACTAGTTTAATGGTAGAGTCCGATTGGTCATCTGCATCTTATTTTTATAGTCTGGTTGCCTTAAGTAAAAATGGAAAGTGCGCATTAGCATCCTTTACAAAAGAAAGCTTACAAGGCGATAAAGAATTAATTACTCTATATGAACAGTTTGGTGTACAAACAAGGTTTGAAAAGGATACAATTATTCTAGAGAAAGTTGCTAATTATACACAAAAAAAACACCTCACTTTTAACTTGGTAAAAACACCAGATATCGCACAAACAATTGCGGTTACTTGCTTTGGCTTAGGTGTTTCATGTGATCTTACGGGTTTACATACTTTAAAAATTAAAGAAACAGATCGCCTAGAGGCTTTAAAAATAGAATTAGGTAAAATGGGAGCTGAAATCAGTATTACGGAAGACAGTTTTCATTTAAAAGTTTCCAATATAAAAGAGAAGATGAAGCTTAAAGACATTATTATCCACACTTATGACGATCATAGAATGGCAATGGCATTTGCACCTTTATCTTTATTGTTTCCTATTACGATTCAAGATGCCAATGTGGTACATAAATCATATCCTAATTTTTGGAACGATTTAAATAAACTAAAAAATTAACTAAGCATAGTAACAGCTCGTTTTATAGCGACTACAAAACCATCAATTTCTTCTTTGGTATTATAGAATGAAAAAGAGGCGCGAACAGTACCTGGAATATTAAAAAACGCCATAATTGGTTGCGTACAATGATGACCAGTTCTTACTGCAAACCCTAATTTATCTACGATACTTCCAATATCAAATGGATGTAAATCACCAATATTAAAGGAAATTACACTTGCTTTATTTTTAGCAGTTCCGTAAATTTTCAAACCTTCTATTTGTAGTAATTTTTTAGTGGCGTATTGTAATAACTCCTCTTCATAATTAGCTATATTTTCTATACCAATTTTATTAATATAATCTAAAGCAGATCCAAAAGCAATACCTGCTTCTATATTTGGGGTTCCTGCCTCAAATTTATGTGGTAAATCCGCATAAGTGGTTTTTTCAAAAGTTACTTTTTTAATCATTTCGCCACCACCATGATACGGTTGTAATTTATGTAACCATGCTTCTTTTCCGTATAAAAAACCGATACCAGTTGGCCCATACATTTTATGTGAACTTGCACAATAAAAATCACAATCTAATGCTTGAAAATCTGGTTTTAAATGTGGCGTAGCTTGTGCGCCATCAATTAATACTGCAGCACCAAACTCATGTGCTTTGTCTATAATTTTTTTTATAGGGTTGATAGTTCCTAACGTGTTTGAAACATGATTTACTGCTACTAATTTGGTTTTAGTACTCAATAACTTGTCAAATTCATTTAATAGTAATTCGCCATGATTATTAATTGGGATGACTTTTAATTTTGCGCCAGTTCTTTCGCATAACAATTGCCAAGGTACAATGTTTGAATGATGTTCTAAATAAGATATAATTATTTCATCATCTGCTTTTAAAAGTGGTGTAAAACTACTTGCAACTAAGTTAATACTTTCGGTTGTGCCACGAGTAAATATAATTTCATGGGCATATTTTGCATTGAAATATTCTTGCAATTTATTTCTAGTAAGCTCATAAGCATCGGTAGCTAACTGGCTTAATGTATGTACGCCTCTATGAATATTTGCATTTATTTCTTGGTAATAATTACTAATAGCGTCAATAACTATTTGTGGTTTTTGACTTGTTGCTGCATTGTCAAAATACACCAAAGGTTTCCCATTAACTTGTTGTTTAAGTATAGGGAAATCAGCTCTAATTTTCGAAATAGAAATCATTATATTTATAAAAAATAATTCTAAAAACAAAAATACAATTTATTCTTAATTATATGTATTTTTACAGATGTTAAATATGTCCCTACTTAAACGTGGCATAATTCTTGAAAAAGTTACCTTATAAACTACCTAACTATGTTAAAAAAAATACTTTTAATTCTCGTTATATTTCCCTTTACAACTGTTTTTTCACAAGATACAATTCGGGTAAAAATGACTCCTGTACAAAAATACACTTGGTCTATTTTATATAGTTTAAATGGTGTTAATCAAAAATATATAGCTAATGCTACTATTGAAAATGGAGCGTTTTCCTTTATCGTTCCTAAAGATAGTAAACCTGGTATGTATCGTATTTTATATGATAATAACAATAATAAATTTATTGACATTCTTTATAATAAAGAGAATATTACTTTAGATTTTCATCCTGATCATCCTGTAGAGTTGGTGAAGTTTTCTGAATCTGAAGAAAATAAACTATATCAAAACTATATAGACCAAGCCTCTACGATACACAACCGTTTAGATTCATTGCAAGTTGTTTATTTTCAAAGCGATGAAAATATAGGTAAATTAAAAAAAGCATATCAAAAAAACTTAGGTCTTTTAGATAAAATGCAAACTTCGTTTAATGAGAAATCAAAAGGAAAGATAGCACAGAATTTCATAAAAGCAAATAAGCGCTTTTATAACAAAACCTTATTAAAAGACACTAATATTTATTTAGAGACTTTAAAGAAGCATTATTTTGATAATGTAGATTTTGAGAATCCTTATTTAAAAAAATCTTCTTTATTAATTGATAGAGTGATGGATTATGTGATGTATTTAAATACATCAAAAGACGAAGATACCAGAACTATGCTACGTATTAATGCCATAGAAGATGTTCTTAAAAAAATAAAAAAAGCTACTTTTAAAAAGGATGTCATTGAATCTTTATTATACACCTTTGCACAACAAGAAAATATAACTTTAGTAAATTATCTGTTTGGAGAGCATTTTGATAAATTACCTGAAACTTTACAAGACGCTAATTTTAAGTTGGTTATAAAGGATATGTTGAAAGCTTCTATTGGTCAAAAAGCAAGTGACTTTCTTTTATTAGATAGAAAATTACAAGAAAACGAAAAAACAGAAGATATTCCTACTTTACATAGCTTAGATAAAGCTGATTTTTATATAGTTGTTTTTTGGAGTTCTACATGTCCACATTGCTTACAAGAGTTGCCATTATTACAAAAATACGTAACAACTAAAAATAATATAAAAACAATTGCTATTGGTTTAGAAACAGATGCTTCTAAAAACGGTTGGAAAGATGAAACGTATTATTTAGAAGGATTTACACACGTTTTAGCCTTAGGAAGTGATGAAAATAAATACGATGATAATACATTGGTAAAAGATTATTTGGTTGATAGTACACCTAACTTTTTTGTTTTAAATAAAGATAAAACTATCATTGCAAAACCATACGATGTAAAGGAATTAAAAAACTTTTTTAAATTAATCGAAAAGGATGTTAACCCTAAAAAAGAGTAACCTTACAAACAAAAAAAACTGCCAAAAATGGCAGTCTTCTTTGTTTGTATACACACTAAAAAATTAACTTTTTTCAGCAGTAATTTCAAAGGTAATATCAAAAAGGTCATTAATAAATTTATCTTTTAAATTATCGAAAAATTTATTGGATTTATATTTAATTCCGAATTCTGTTCTATCAATTTTAATAGCATTACTTAAGAATGTAATTTTACCATTTTTTTCAATGACAGAAGCTGGAAAAATAACACTTTTCGTAATTCCTTTTAAGAATAAATTCCCTTCAATTACCGATATAGCATCTTCTAATTTAACGCTGGTTATTTCAAAAACTCCTGTAGGAAATTCTTTGGTATTAAAAAAATCTTCACCTGTAAGATGTCCAGTTAAATCTGCATTATACTTTGCATCTTTAATGTCTAAAACTTTAATACTTGTCATATCAAAAACAAACTTTCCGCCAGTTAATTGCTTACCATCAAATTTTAAAAAACCAGCTTTTAAATCAAACGTTCCGTCATGAGTTCCAGAAGGTTTATATCCTTTCCAAGTTAACTTCGAATCTGTTACTTTATAGGTTACAGCATTTGTTTTATCAGTCACTTCTTTAGCATCTTTGGTAAGTGCTTTTTTACTTTTATCTTCTTTACAAGAAATAAAAGCTATTGCTATTATACTTAAAAAAAGAAAGAATTTTGTTATTTTTAATACTAGTTTGCTCATTTTATAAATTTTAGTTAGTTGCAAATATACTGCAATTTAAAATTTATCTAAATAAAAAGCCTGTTAAAGTTAATTAACAGGCTTTTTTATTATGTAAAAAAATTTATTTATTTAAACTCTTTTAATAGTTCATCAACCTTATCTCCTGTAATCGTTTCTACTTTTACATCTTTTTTTCCATTAATAGATGTTGTTGTAATAACCGTTGCGTTTTTTTGTCCTTCTTCTTCTTTTATTAAAACTTTTACCGTTTTATCTGTAGTAACATTTAATGCTAGGTTTTTAGAAGTTTCCACTGTTTCAATAATAGTACTCGATTTATGTGTATTTTCTGAATGACCTCCTAAAATTGGCGCAATTACTAAACCAATTAAACACGTCAATTTAATTAAAATATTCATAGATGGTCCAGAAGTATCTTTAAATGGATCTCCAA
>CAZOQL010000053.1:0-16372 GCA_964582005.1 uncultured Flavobacteriaceae bacterium
ACTTTTATAATCTTATTAACATTATAAATAGCTTTATATTTAATATAATTATTTTTGTTTTGAAACTTTAAAATTATAAAATGATTTTATTTTTCCAAGATAAAGCAACTATTTATATCGTTGAAGCTAAGCAAAAACTAGGAATAGAAAATACTAATAAATTAATTTGGTTGTTTGCCAATGCAAAAGTTATTGAAAAGAACGTTTTGCTAGGCAATTTTATAGGTCCAAGAAAAGAAATGGTTACGCCTTGGAGTACTAATGCAGTTGAAATAACTCAAAATATGGGGATTGATGGTATTGTACGGATAGAAAAATTTATAGAGGTTACCAGTAAATATACTTTTTACGACACAATGGTTTCCAGTTTTTATACAGAGTTGCATCAGACTATTTTTGAAATAAATACAACGCCAAAACCAATTTTAGAAATAGACGATATTAAAGCATATAATAAACAAGAAGGTTTAGCGCTTAATGCGGAAGAAATAAAATATTTAGAAAACCTATCTAAAAAATTAAATAGAAAATTAACCGATGGCGAAGTTTTTGGCTTTTCACAAGTAAACTCTGAACATTGCAGGCATAAAATATTTAACGGTACTTTTATTATTGATGGCAAAGAAAAGAAAACATCTTTATTTAAAATGATTAAAAACACTTCTGCTAAAAAACCAGAAGGATTGGTTTCGGCTTACAAAGATAATGTAGCATTTATAGACGGACCAACAATCGTTCAATTTGCACCAAAAAGTTTTGATAAGCCTGATTATTATGAAGAAAAATTTATCAAATCCGTTATTTCACTAAAAGCCGAAACACATAATTTTCCTACAACAGTTGAGCCATTTAATGGTGCTGCAACTGGTTCTGGTGGCGAAATTAGAGACCGCTTAGCTGGCGGAAAAGGCTCTTTACCATTAGCTGGAACTGCTGTGTATATGACTTCCTATTCTCGTTTAGCTAATACAAAATGAGAGCAAAGCATGCAAGAAAGACCGTGGCTATATCAAACACCAATGGATATTTTAATAAAAGCTTCTAGCGGAGCATCTGATTTTGGTAATAAATTCGGGCAACCATTAATTGCTGGTTCTGTTTTAACTTTTGAAGATAATTCTACCGATAGAAAATTAGGCTACGATAAAGTAATAATGCAAGCTGGCGGAATTGGTTACGGAAAAGAAAAAGATAGTTTAAAAGATACACCTAAAAAAGACGATGTCATTGTAATTTTAGGAGGTGATAATTATAGTATTGGCATGGGTGGCGCTGCGGTTTCATCAGCAGATACTGGTGAGTTTTCAAATGCTATTGAGTTAAATGCCGTACAACGTTCTAATCCTGAGATGCAAAAACGTGTTGCAAATACAATACGTGCCATGGTAGAAAGTGATAACAAAATAGTATCCATTCACGATCACGGTGCTGGCGGACATTTAAATTGCTTGTCTGAGTTAGTAGAAGAAACAGGTGGAATTATTGAGGTTTCAAAATTGCCTATTGGCGATAAAACATTATCCGATAAAGAAATTATTGGTAATGAATCACAAGAAAGAATGGGTTTGATTATTAATAAATCCAATTTAGATTTGCTAAAATAGGATAGCCAATAGAGAACGATCACCAATCTACGAAGTTGGCAAAGTAACCACCGATAATCGTTTTAAATTTGTTGGACGAGAGGCTAAAAACCCTATCGATTTAGATTTGTTGGACATGTTTGGTTCATCTCCTCAAACTATTATGGAAGATACTTCAATAAAGCGAAATTACAGCAAAATAATCTACGATAAAAGTGCTATTTATGAATACATTTCAAACGTACTATCACTTGAAGCAGTCGCATGTAAAGACTGGATAACCAGTAAGGTAGATAGGTGTGTTACTGGTAAGGTTGCCAAGCAACAGACTTGTGGGTCTTTACAGTTACCATTAAATAATGTTGGCGTAATGGCTTTAGATTATAAAGGCGAAAAGGGTATAGCTACCTCTATTGGACATGCGCCAATAAGTGCTTTAATTGATGAAGTTGCAGGAAGTAGAAATGCCATTGCAGAAGCATTAACGAATATTATTTGGGCGCCATTAGAAGAAGGTTTAAATTCCGTTTCTTTATCCGCAAATTGGATGTGGCCTTGTAAAAACAAAGGAGAAGATACTAGATTATATAATGCAGTGGAAGCGGTTTCTAATTTTGCAATTGAATTAGGCATAAATATTCCAACAGGCAAAGACTCTTTGTCTATGAAGCAAAATATACAAGGATTACGATGTTATTTCTCCTGGAACGGTTATTATATCGGCAACTGGGCAATGTAATGCAATTAAAAACGTGGTAGAACCTGTGTTACAAAAAGGTGACAATAGCATAATTTACATTAATTTTTCGCAAGATGATTATAAATTAGGCGGTTCTAGTTTTGCACAAACCCAATCACAAATAGGGCAAGAAACACCAACTATAAAAAATAGTTTGTTTTTTAAGAAAGCCTTTAATGTTATACAAGACTTGATAAAACAAGAGTTAATAACCGCAGGACACGATATTTCGGCAGGTGGTTTAATTATTACTTTATTAGAAATGTGTTTTGCAGATTCTAATTTAGGAGCCGAAATAGATTTAACGTCTTTAAATGAAAAGGATTCTGTAAAATTATTATTTGCTGAAAATAGCGGTATTGTTTTCCAAACAAAAGACAAAACTAAAGTCGAAAACATTTTAAACACTAATAAATTAGAGTATTTCACTATTGGTTCGGCTTGGGAATTTCATAGTTCCGATCCTAATCCGGAAAATTTAACTATAATTAATCATTGCGAAACATTTGTCTTTAACATCGCTACTTATAGAAATACGTGATACAAACCTTCTTTTTTATTAGATATCAAACAATCTGGCGAAATAAAAGCAACCGAACGTTTTACTAATTATGCGTATCAACCTTTAGAATATCTGTTTCCAACTCAATTTACAGGTAAATTACCCATTAAGATAAAAGCAAGACCAAAAGCAGCTGTTATTCGTGAAAAAGGATCTAATTCTGAACGTGAAATGGCGTACGCTATGTATTTGACAGGTTTTGATGTGAAAGACGTACATATGACCGATTTAATTTCGGGTCGTGAAACGCTAGAAGATATTCAATTTATTGTTGCTGTTGGTGGTTTTTCCAATTCAGATGTATTAGGTTCTGCCAAAGGTTGGGATGGCGCTTTTTTATACAATGAAAAAGCAAAAAAAGCATTAAACAATTTCTTTGCTCGTGAAGACACGTTGTCATTAGGAGTCTGTAATGGTTGTCAATTATTTGTAGAATTAGGTTTGATAAACCAAAATCATGAAGAAAAACCAAAAATGCTACATAACGATTCGGGTAAATTTGAATGTAATTTCACTTCGGTAGAAATACAAGAAAATAATTCGGTAATGTTTAAAACAATGGCTGGTTCCAAATTAGGTATTTGGGCAGCGCACGGCGAAGGAAAATTCAGTTTACCATATACCGAAGATAAATATAATATTGTTGCGAAATATGGATATGATTCTTTTCCAGCAAACCCTAATGGGTCGGACTATAATACTGCATTTTTAACGAGTGATTTCGGAAGACATACCGTAATGATGCCACATTTAGAGCGTTCTACATTTCCTTGGAATTGGGCAAACTATCCAAAGAATAGGAGTGAAGACGAAGTTGCGCCTTGGATAGAAGGCTTTATTAATGCTAAAAATTGGTTGTTAGCTTAGTTTTTTGTTAAAAATAGTTACGAAATAACACCACTACCAATAAGTTCGTCATCTAAATACCAAGCAGCAAATTGACCTTCGGTTATGGCAGATTGCATTTTTTTAAATAAGACAAACAAACCTTCATTTGTTTTAAACAAAATAGCATTTTCTAAAGGTTGCCTGTATCTTATACGCGCTTTTACATGTAGTTTTTCATTTTCTTTCAATGTTAAATCTGGTCTTATAAAATGTAATTCTTCATTGGTGATAAATAAGCAATTACGATATAAACCAGTATGGTTTTTTCCTTCACCTACATAAATAACATTTTTTTTAACATCGGTTTCTATCACAAATAATGGTTCTTTTGTGCCGCCAACCGCAAGACCTTTACGCTGTCCTTTGGTGAAAAAATGCGCGCCTTGATGTTTCCCTACAATTTTACCATCTTTTTGAGTGTATTTGTATTTCGTTGCTAAAAATTGCAATTCTTCTTTTCTAGAACTATATTTTGGGGTGTCTTTTTTGTAAATAAGAGAGTCCTTTGGAATGGTAATAATATTTCCTTCTTTGGCTTGTAATTTTTGTTGTAAAAAATCAGGCAAACGTACCTTGCCAATAAAGCATAAGCCTTGTGAATCTTTTTTGTCGGCTGTTATTAAGTCTAGTTCTTGTGCTATTTCACGAACTTCAGGTTTGGTTAATTCACCTATTGGAAATAAGGTTTTAGAAAGTTGTTCTTGTGATAATTGACAAAGAAAGTACGATTGATCTTTATTCGTATCTTTTCCTGCCAATAATCGAAAAATTTCTTTGTTATTTACTTGTATTGATTTTTTTTGACAATAATGACCAGTTGCAACAAAATCAGCTCCTAAATCTAAAGCTATTTTTAAAAAAACATCAAATTTAATTTCTCTATTACATAAAATATCGGGGTTTGGAGTTCTGCCAATTTCATATTCGTGAAACATATAATCTACAATACGCTTTTTGTATTGTTCACTTAAATCAACTACTTGAAACGGAATTCCTAATTTTTCAGCAACAAGCATAGCATCATTACTATCTTCTAACCAAGGACATTCGTTTGAAATAGTTACCGAATCATCTAGCCAATTTTTCATAAACAAGCCAATGACCTCATAACCTTGTTGTTGTAATAAATAAGCCGCAACGCTAGAATCAACTCCACCAGAAAGACCAACTATAACTCTTTTTTTCGTATTCAAAATATTATAAAATTAAGAACGCAAAAATACAATAATAATTAAGCAAAAAAAAGCTACCAAAATCACCTACAAATGAGAAATGAATTTTGATAGCTAACTAACAACTATTTTTTTATAAGAAAAGTGTTCATAGCAATTATTCCCACTTCGTATTCGATACCACAAAGATAGGTTCATTTATAGATACCAAAAAAGGGGATAATTCCCCTTTTTTCTATTTTTTTTTACTTTTTGTATTGTATGTTTTTTATTTCGGAACAGGTTTTCTTTTAATTTCTTGACCTTTTACCATTTCTCCATCTATTGAAAATTCCCAAATACCAACTCGTTCGTCATTTAAAAATTGTCCTTTTTCTTTAATATCACCTGTTTTTCTATCGTAAAAAATGGCTTCGCCTTGTAATTTACCATCTACATAAGTCAAATCTTGATACACATGTCCTTTAATCGAAAATTGCTTAAACTTTCCGTGTAATACGCCGTTTTTATAGATAGCAATAACCGTAGGGTTTTTATCCGAAAAATAGGTTTTATAGTCGCCTTCTAATTTTCCGTTCAAATAATTTTCTTCTTGCATTATCGTCTCTCCATCTCTATGGTAATAAACCCATTTGCCAATACGAGTTTTTCCTTGCGTAGTTCCTTCACTTTCTAAAACGCCTTTTTTTGTATAAAATTTCACCATCGCTTTTGAATCATGAGAATTAAATTCCTTTACGATTATAGGGTTCTTTGGTGCTGCTGCATGGTAAAATTTAAATACGCCAATTTCTTTGCCATGTTCAAACTCTCCTTGGTATCTAATATTGCCATTTGTGTAGTATTTAATCCAAAGACCATGTCTTTCCTTGTTGGTGTCAAATTGATTTTGGCTCTGTGTAAACGCATTAAAGCTAAGACAGCTTAAAACGAGTAGAATTAAGGTTTTTTTCATTTATATTTTCTATATGATTATTTTAAACTTAAAACTTTGTATTTTAGTATGTTTTAATACAAAAAGCATACCGTTTATTTGCATGAAATACGAGGAATAGAGATCATATAAACTCCTTTGGACTTGTCTTTAAAGACACTGATGCCATTCTTGTTAATCTTTTCTCCGCCAAGTAAAGATATTTGCTTTTCTTCTATTTTAAATACCAATTCTTGTTTTGATTTTTTACTAGTAGAATTGTATGTATGTATCGCAGTGATGATATTATTTTTAATTGTCCCTATAAATGTGCCATTGTTTTCAGGGTTGCTTTTAGAAACATAATTATAAATACCAGTAACTTCATTATTTAAGATAGTTACCTCAACAATAAGGTAATCACTTCCTGTAATAGTGTCTTTTCCTTTAATTACAGGTTGTTCCATGATAGATTTAAAACAATGCTTGCCTTGGGTGACTTGGTATGTTTTTAATGTTATATTGCTACTTTCTTTTACTTTATCTTTTTTACAAGATAGAAGACTGACAAGTAAAATTGCAATTATTAATAATGGTTTTTTAAACTTCATTTTAGTATGTTTTTTATGATGTTAAAATTATGTAATTTTGTGTAAAAATATAGGTATGCAAAGTTCTAATTTTTGGTATTATGTTTTTATTGGTATTATCCTATTACATATAATCGTTGGTTTTGGATATTTAATTTATAAATTATCTCCTAAAAAGAAGAACAAAAGTACAGATAATTAACTTATTGTGACAATAGGAATTCCATAGTATCAATACCATCGGCATATTCTTCTAATTTGGGTTCTTGAGTTTTGCCAAAAGCAACCGAGTTAGGTAGTTTTATTTGACTTACAATTACTTGTATTTTATCCTTGTCATGTATTAGTCTACTTTTTAGAACTTCAATATCTGTATAATATTCGTAAAACACAGTAGCAATAGGCGAGGAGTAGCTATTATCTTCTTTAAGCATTAAAAAGCCATTTTCTTGTAATTTAAATAAACTCATCAAATACACCGCTTTATTATAGGTGTAGTTGTTTTCGTATTTTTGATATTCAATAATATCTTTAAAATCAAATATAGCTCCAAAGAAATCTTCGAATTTATAATTTGCAGGTAAAAATAATTTGGAGACATTTCTACAACCCAATCCAAAATACCTAAATATATCATCGCCTAAAGAGGTTAATTCTTCTTTAGTTTCCTTACCAGTTATTACGGCAACAGCATTTCTGTTTTGACGTATTATATGTGGATATTTTCCGAAATAATATTCAAAATATCTAGCAGTATTGTTACTTCCTGTAGCTATAACAGCGTCAAAGTTAGTTAATTTACCTTCTGTAAATTCAATTTTGTCTTTAAATTCTGGCGCAACATATTCTAGATACTTCGCTAATAATGGTAATAAGTGTTTGTCATTTGAAGATTGTTTTATTTTTATTTTATGACCCGAAATTAAAACGGTTAAGAAATCATGAAAACCAACTAATGGTATATTTCCAGCCATAATTACCGCAATAGTTTTATCTAGATTCACAGGTATTACATAAGACGAAAGCCAAGTTGTTATGTTTTCTGTTGTTAATAATTTAGCCCAATTTTCAATAGCAAATAAAACATTATCATCGGTAAACCATGCATTAAATTCTTTGGCTCTTTTTATTTGCATAGAAAGTGCTTCAAAAAACAATTCATTATGAGGAGTTTTTTTTATTTCATGAATACCATTTCTTTTAAACTGACTTAAAAAACTCCCTAAGGATACAAATGCATTAATTCGATTTTCTAGTAACATAATATTATTGGAATTTGTATATTTGCGCAAAATTAAAGAAATAATTCGGCATTAAAGTTGCTGTAGCATTTCAAATGATAATAATTTTTATTTTTTATAAAAAAAATCGAATAATATAGTATAGAATGGCAATAATAATAACAGATGAATGTATAAATTGTGGGGCTTGCGAACCAGAGTGTCCTAACACGGCAATTTATGAACCCGCAGATGATTGGAAATATGCAGATGGCACAAATTTAGTTGGATCTGTTGTTTTACCAAACGGTAAAGAAATAAATGCAGATGAAACTAACGAAGCACCAAATGACGAAGTCTATTTTATAATAGCAGATAAATGCACGGAATGTAAAGGTTTTCATGACGAACCTCAATGCGCCGCTGTTTGTCCTGTAGATTGCTGTATACCAGATGAAGATGTTGTTGAAACGGAAGATGAATTATTAGCCAAGCAAGCATTTATGCATAAAGACTAATTCTTTGTTAGTAAATTTTGTATAATGGATAGTATTATATACAAAAAGATAATTAACGGAATCGCAATAAATTGTAAGGTAATTATTAAGGTTAAACTAATTGCCAAAAACAAATAAACAATCGCATTATTTTTAAGTGATAAATTTTTAAGTTTTAATGAAAATAATGGCAAATTAACATTCATCAATAGACTTAAAGTAATAGTTAAGATGATTAGCAATAACTTGTTGCTAGTTAGTGTAATTGCAAAAGAATTGCTACTGTATATTTGAATTAAAGGAATAGAAGAGATTACCAAACTCATTGCTGGAGTTGGTAAACCAATAAAAGAATTTGTTTGCCTTGTGTCAATATTAAAAGTAGCTAGTCGATACGCTGCACCTATAGCTATTAATAAGCCTATAAACGGAAAAAAATAAACTGTTTGATCATCCGTTGGAACCCAAGAACCAACCGTAGAAGATATTTTTTGATACCAAACACTATTTTCTTGTGATTTTTCTAGTAATTTATACATAATCATTGCGGGAGCAACACCGCTAGTAACCATATCGGCTAAAGAATCTAATTGCTTGCCTAATTCTCCTGAAACATTTAATATTCGAGCAGCAAAACCATCAAAAAAATCAAAAATTATTCCTAGTAATATAAAGAAAGCTGCCAAGGCTAAATCTCCTTTTAAAGCAAAAATTACCGCTATTAAACCTGAGAGCAAATTTAATAGAGTAATGAAATTAGGAATGTGTTTTTTTATCATGTTTTTTAATATAAAGTAAATGTGAAGAATTAATTACAAAAAACTTGTTAATAAGTCGTTTTGTCTTCTTTTTGAGCCCAAAGTTTAAACGGTTTTAAAGCAGTTTCACGTTCGCATTGTTCAAAGGAAATGCTTCGTTTATCGTAAGGTAACGGGATCTCATCATAAATAAATTGATCGTCAAAGCCTATTTTTGCTGCATCTTCTTGACTAGAGCCATAATACACTTTTTTAGGTCTAGCCCAATAAATTGCGCCTAAACACATTGGACAAGGCTCACAACTTGTATAGATAATACAATCGTCTAATTGAAATGAATTTAAATTTGTACAAGCATCTCTAATGGCAGTTACTTCGGCATGTGCCGTTGGGTCATTTGTAGAAGTAACTTTATTATTACCACGACCTACAATTTTGCCATCTTTAACAATAACGCAGCCAAAAGGGCCGCCTTCGTTTGCTGTCATTCCTTTTATGGCAGCGTTTACGGCTTCGCTCATAAAATATTGATGGTCTTTGGTATTTGGTACTGGTTCTAAATTATTTTCCTCCATAGCTTTTGAAACTTCGTCAGTGAACTTTTTATTGAAATTATTACACATTATTTTATTGTTTTTTTAAATTAAAGACTTCCTATCATATCTTCGGGCTTAACCCATTGCTCATATTGCTCATCGGTTACGTAACCTAAACGTATTGCTTCTATTTTTAAAGTAGTTCCATTTTTATGTGCTGTATTTGCAATTTCAGCAGCTTTATAATAGCCGATTTTAGTATTTAAAGCAGTAACAAGCATTAGAGAGTTATTTAGTAATTCTGTTATTTTTTCTTGGTTTACTTCAAGACCTTCTATGGCATTATCATTAAAAGACAGACAAGCATCGCCTAATAATCGAGCGGATTGTAAAATATTTGCTGCCATCATTGGTTTAAAAACATTCAATTCAAAATGTCCTTGCATGCCACCAACACTAATAGCCACATCATTACCAATAACTTGTGCGCAAACCATAGTTAGCGCTTCCGCTTGTGTAGGATTTACTTTGCCTGGCATAATAGACGAGCCAGGCTCATTGGCAGGCAAGCTTAATTCGCCAATACCACTTCTTGGTCCAGAAGCTAACATGCGTATATCATGAGCAATTTTGTTTAAGGAAACGGCTAACATTTTTAATGCGCCGTGAGATTCTACAATAGCATCGTGAGCAGCCAAAGCTTCAAATTTATTTTTTGCCGTTATAAATGGTAAACCTGTAAATTTTGCAATATATTTTGCTACTACAACATCATAACCCTTAGGTGTATTTAAGCCTGTTCCAACAGCAGTACCACCTAAAGCTAATTCAGACAAATGTGCCAGCGTGTTTTCTAGCGCCTTTAAGCCGTGATCTAATTGAGAAACATAACCTGAAAATTCTTGACCAACCGTTAACGGAGTTGCATCCATCAAATGTGTACGACCAATCTTTACTACCTTTGCAAAATCTTGTGATTTTTTGTAAAAAGTATTTTTTAATTTTTTAATATTTGGTATGGTATTTTCAACAATTACTTTGTATGCTGCAATATGCATCCCTGTTGGAAATGTATCGTTGGATGATTGCGATTTATTTACATCGTCATTTGGTTGAATGATTTTTTCGCCTTTGCCGATTATCCTGCCAGCAATTTCTTGTGCGCGATTTGCAATCACCTCATTGACATTCATATTACTTTGTGTTCCAGAACCAGTTTGCCATATCACTAAAGGAAACTGATTGTCGTGTTTGCCAGCTATAATCTCATCACACACTTGTGCAATTAAATCTCTTTTACTAGCATCTAAAGCACCTAATTTACAATTAGTAAAAGCCGCTGCTTTTTTCAAATAGGCAAAACCATATACAATTTCTAAAGGCATGGAAGCACTATTGCCTATTTTAAAATTATTTCGAGAACGTTCCGTTTGAGCTCCCCAATACTTATCCGAAGGAACTTTCACTTTTCCCATGGTATCTTTTTCAATTCTATATGCCATAATAGTCGTAATTTATAATTATACAGCAAATTTACGAAAAATACTCATTATTGATTGTCTCTTTTTAGCATTAATTTAGTCTGTAAAAATCTTCCTATTAATAAATTTCAAAAAAGGAAGTCTAGTTTAAAAAAAGGTGTTACTTTTGTTTATTATAATATTTAAAATAGAAATGATAAGATGGATTTAGCACAGTTTGTAGGGTTTTTAATTTTTTTAGGTGTATTTACTTTGGGTTTTTGGTTGTTGTTGTTTTTAACAACTTTTATAATACCATATTGGGTAATTGGAAATTTTAAAGAAAATCAGCAATTAAAAAAAGAAGCAAAGGACGCAAAAAAACTGCTAAAGCATAAATAAATACTACATTTAGCATAAAAAAACCATCTTTTAGATGGTTTTTTTATGTTTGAAATTTAAAGAAGATATTACTTTTTAGCTTCTTCTTTTTTAGGAGCTGTTACTTCAAGAGCCTTTTGTTTAGCTAGGAAATCAAAATAATCTCTTATCGGTTTTGTCACAGTTGCATTTTGAATCTCTTTTGGAAAAGCATCAAAAGCAACTTGAATTGAGTCCTTATAGCTAGGATCTCTAAGTAAGCTGTTTAGAGCCATTGCAGCAACTAAAGAATTAGGGTTTTGTCTAATAAATTTCCATTCATTAGCTGCTATTTCATTTTGTATTGAAGTATGAATTTTTCGAATTCTGAATATTGTTGCGGTATCCTTTGTTTTTTTCGCCTCTTTGAATTCTTCGGCATACGTTTTAGCTTTTACACTTATGCTTTCTCGATCCAACCTTAATTTAGTAAGTTGCTCATTTAAAAAAGACCCATTTATCTTTGAAGAATGCAAACTGTCTTTATATGCTGTAATTGTTACATGGTCATTAACATCTATTAATGGAAAAATACCCTCATTATTTTTGGTGATTTTATCTATAAAAATCCCAAAATGCGTGGGCTCTATTATAGTTCCCTTAAAGTGAAATTTACCATTTTTTATAGTTGTAGTGTCTATAGTAATTATTTTTTTTTCACCACGTTTTTTTAAAGTTACCTTTCTACCATCTTCAACTCCTTTAATAGTTGCATCAATAGAAAATCCTGATTTATTACAGGAAAAAGTCAAAATAGTTATTAGTAGTAATAGAAGTATTTTTTGCATAATTAAATATATATTTATAATTTAATGCAAAAATAGCTATTAATTGGAATTAAGTAAAGAAATATCAACAAAAAATACTCTTAAATTAGGAGGTTTTTAATAAAAGGAAATTCTAAAAATTAAAGTATCTTTGTTTTTTACAATAAAATATAAATAAAATAGAATGAAATTTAATAAAAGTGATGTTAATTCCGTTTTAAAAACTATTACCGCACCTGGAGAAGGTGTTAATCTAGTAGATAGTAAATCTATTAAAAACATAGTGATTTTTAGTGATGAAGTAATTATTGATGTTGCTATTGGGAATCCAACTTTACAGGCAAAGAAAAAAATCGAAATAGAAATCATTAAAGCTCTTAAGGAAGAAATTAATCAAGACCTCAAAATAAAAATTAATGTTACTGTAAAAGAAAAAGTAGCAACGGATAACAAAATAACTTCTAACGCGTCTTTACAAAGTTTATCTAAAAAAATACCAGGTATTAAGAATATAATTGCTGTTGCATCTGGTAAAGGTGGCGTTGGTAAATCTACCATTACTGCAAATTTAGCAATTTCATTATCTAAAATGGGTTTCAAAGTTGGTGTTTTAGATGCCGATGTTTACGGACCATCGATACCAATAATGTTTGATGTGACTAAAGAAAAACCCTTATCTGTAACTGTAAATGGGCGTTCAAAAATGAAACCCGTAGAGAGTTATGGCGTCAAAATGTTATCTTTAGGTTTCTTTACTGATGCCAATCAGGCTGTAATATGGCGAGGCGCTATGGCTTCAAAAGCATTAAATCAAATGATTTTTGATGCGCATTGGGGCGAATTAGATTTTTTATTAATCGATTTGCCACCAGGAACAGGAGATGTTCATTTATCTATAGTACAAGCTGTACCTATAACTGGCGCCGTAATTGTTAGTACACCGCAAAATATTGCTTTAGCCGATGCAAGAAGAGGCGTGGCTATGTTTAAACAAGATAATATAAATGTGCCTGTATTAGGTATTATCGAAAATATGAGTTACTTTACACCAGCTGAATTACCAGATAATAAATACTATATTTTTGGGCAAGATGGTGCAAAAAACTTGGCTAAGGATATTAAGACGGCATTTTTAGGAGAAATTCCTTTAGTACAAAGCATCCGTGAATCTGGTGATGTTGGTCATCCTGTAGCATTACAGGAAAACACAATTTTAGAAAAAACATTTAATACGATTGCTAAAAATGTGATGTCTCAATTACTTAAACGTAATGAAGATTTACCAGAAACCGAAGTAGTTAGAATTACAACAATGAGTGGTTGTGCCGCAAATTAATAAATTTATTATGACTGAAAAAAAAACGATTTTACAAATAGAAAAAGCATTAGAAGAAATAAGACCTTTTTTATTAAATGATGGGGGAAATATTTCTTTTATTTCTTTAGAGAGTAATATTGTTAAAATTAAGTTTTTAGGAGCTTGCGATACGTGTACAATTAATAAAATGACACTTAAAAGTGGCGTAGAAGCAACCATAAAAAAACATGCGCCTCAAATTGAAGAAGTGATTAGTATCTAATTTTTATCCTTATTTTGGGTATATTTTGTTATATTTGTTGCGGACTAGACAGGCTGTAAACTGAATTTTAAATTATTTAATATGAATATGAAACACTTATTTATTGTAATAAAAAGAAATCCAGAATAAATTGTAATTAGATTTAGATAATACAATTTATTAATATTTAAAACAATACAATATGCCTAGATATCATAACTTAGGAAAAATACCACCAAAAAGACACACCACATTTAAAAAACCAGATGGTAGCCTTTACCAAGAAGAGTTATTTGGCACTGCAGGTTTTGCAGGAATGTCCTCTTTAATTTACCATTTATATCCGCCTACAGTTGTTAGTGAAATAAAAAAAGTAGCCGATTTAACTCCAAAAATTGCCATAGAAAAACACATGAAAGCAATGAGTTTTCAAGGTTTTTCTATACCAAAAGGAGAAGAATATTTAAAAAGCAGAAAAACCCTTTTTGTAAATAATGATTTACATATTGGCTTAGCTGCGCCAAAAACATTTAATCCAAATTATTTTTATCGTAATTCGGATGCAGATGAAATGTTATTCATTCATATTGGTTCAGGAACTTTACGGACTATGTATGGTAATTTAGATTTTAAATATGGCGATTATTTAATTATTCCAAGAGGAACTACATATCAAATTGATTTTGATACGGAAGATAATAGAATATTATATATAGAATCCTTTAGTCCAATTTTAAGCCCAAAACGTTATCGAAATAATTTTGGTCAGTTTTTGGAACATTCCCCATTTTGTGAACGAGATTTTAGATTACCTAAAGATTTAAAAACCCATGACGAAAAAGGCGAATTTAAAATTCTTTCTAAAAAACAAGGAATTTTATATGAATATACGCATCAAAATCATCCTTTTGATGTCGTCGGTTGGGATGGTTTTCATTATCCATATGCTTTTTCGATACACGACTTTGAACCGATAACGGGACGTATTCATATGCCACCACCAATTCATCAACAATGGGAAGCGGCAGGTTTTGTAGTTTGTTCTTTTGTACCAAGAATGTATGATTATCATCCAGACTCCATTCCATCACCATACCATCATAGTAATATTGATTCCGATGAACTTTTATATTATGTTGATGGTGATTTTATGAGTAGAAATAACATCCATAAAGGGCAAATAACCTTACATACTGGTGGTATTCCTCACGGACCGCATCCAGGAGCTATTGAGCGTAGTCTTGGTAAAACAAAAACTAGTGAGTTAGCGGTTATGATAGATCCATTTAAACCTGTTATGATAACAGAAGAAGCATTAAAATTAGAAGTAGGAGATTATTACAAATCATGGTTACAATAAAAAAATAAGATATGTCAGATTTAAAAAATATAGAGAATTTTAATTACGGATTAGAAAAAATATTTGAAGAAGCAGATGATTTTCTTCCATTAATGGGAACAGATTACGTTGAATACTACGTAGGTAATGCAAAACAAGCGGCTCATTTTTATAAAACAGCTTTAGGTTTTCAATCCTTAGCGTATGCTGGATTAGAAACAGGAATAAGTGATCGTACTTCTTATGTAGTAGTGCAAGATAAAATAAAATTAGTTTTTACTACACCAATGCCTGGAACTAAAACAACAGAAATTGATGAGCATATTACTAAACATGGCGATGGTGTTAAAGTAATTGCCTTATGGGTAGAAGATGCAACAAAATCTTGGGAAGAGACTACCAAAAGAGGAGCGAAGTCCTATTTTGAACCAAGAACTGAAAAAGATACAGATGGCGAAGTAGTAAGGTCAGGAATTCATACTTATGGCGATACCGTACATATTTTTGTAGAACGCAAAAATTATAAAGGCATATTTTTACCTGGTTATGAAAAATGGGAATCGCATTACAACCCGCCTTCTTGTGGCTTAAAATATATCGACCATATGGTTGGTAATGTAGATTGGGGACAAATGAATGTTTGGGGTAAATTTTATCAAGATGTAATGGGCTTTGCACAATTAATTTCTTTTGATGATAAAGATATTTCAACGGAATATACTGCGCTAATGAGTAAAGTGATGACTAATGGTAATGGTAGAATAAAATTTCCAATAAACGAACCTGCTGCTGGAAAGAAAAAATCACAAATTGAAGAATATATTGATTTTTATAATGGTGCTGGTGTACAGCATATTGCCGTAGCAACAAATGATATTGTTTTTACTGTTAGTGAAATGAAAAAAAGAGGCGTTGAGTTTTTGTACGTTCCAGGTGAGTATTACGATACTGTTGGTGATCGTGTTGGTGAAATTGCTGAGGATATGGACTTATTAAAAAAACATGGTGTTATGGTAGATCGTGATGATGAAGGTTATTTATTGCAAATTTTTACCAAACCAGTTACGGACAGACCAACATTATTCTTTGAAATTATTCAGCGTAAAGGAGCACAATCTTTCGGAAAAGGAAACTTCAAAGCTTTATTTGAATCTATTGAAGCAGAACAAGAACGAAGAGGGACTTTGTAATTTTATAAAAACCACACCTTATTTTTATAGTGTGGTTTTCTTAGTTTAAAAAATTCTATTTAACATAATATTAATTATAGTACAAATATACATTTCCTTTTTAGGTATAGATTTACGTATTAAACGGGTCACATATTTTTTATGGGGATTAGGCAAAGAGTTTGTGTAATCTAAAAAGG
>CAZOQL010000054.1:0-16104 GCA_964582005.1 uncultured Flavobacteriaceae bacterium
GCATCATTTAATTGTAATTTTTCCATAGAGCTACCTAACTCTTCAAACTCCTCTGTATCCACAGGATAAATACCTGCAAAAACCATTGGTTTTACTTCTTCAAAACCATCAATTCGTTCTGTCGTTGGGTTTTGAGCATCGGTAATTGTATCGCCTACCTTTACTTCGCTTGCTACTTTAATACCTGTAATCAAGTAACCAACATCCCCAGTTTTGATGACTTTTTTTGGTGTTTGTGTTAAATGTAGCGTACCAACTTCATCGGCAAAATACTCTTGATCGGTTGAAATAAATTTCACCTTTTGCCCTTTTCGTATTTCACCATTCACTACTTTAAAATAGGTTTCAATACCTCGAAAAGTGTTATAAACGGAATCAAAAATTAAAGCTTGCAAAGGCGCATCAGGATCTCCTTTTGGCGCAGGAACATTTTCAATAATAGCTTTAAGAATGTTCGCCATTCCTAATCCTGTTTTACCACTTGCGTGAATAATATCCTCTAAATCACAACCTAACAAATCAATAATATCATCACTAACTTCTTCTGGGTTTGCACTTGGTAAATCCACTTTATTTAATACTGGAATAATTTCTAAATCATTTTCTAAAGCTAAATATAGGTTAGAAATAGTTTGTGCTTGAATACTTTGTGCTGCATCTACAATTAACAAAGCGCCTTCACAAGCGGCAATAGAACGAGAAACTTCGTAAGAAAAATCAACGTGACCAGGTGTGTCAATTAAATTTAAAATATAATCTTCACCTTCATAACTGTAATCCATTTGAATAGCATGGGACTTGATGGTAATGCCACGTTCACGCTCCAAATCCATAGTATCTAAAAGCTGTGCTTTAGATTCACGCTCGGTAACGGTATCTGTAAAATCTAACAATCTATCAGCCAAAGTACTTTTACCATGATCAATATGTGCAATGATACAGAAATTTCTTATGTTCTTCATTTATCTCTTTTAGGCGTGCAAGATAGTGAAAAAATAAATTGTTACCTAAATAAAAAAGCTACCTAATTAGATAATTAGGTAGCTTTAAAATTAATGGTTAATTGTATTTATTCAACCCAATCAGCAACAAATAAATTGGTATCGTGAGTTCCGTTATTATTACGGTTTGAAGAAAATACTATTTTTTTACCATCGTAAGAAAACATAGGAAAAGAATCAAATGTAGGGTCAAAAGTTATTTGCTTTAAACCAGTACCATCTAAATTTATCATATATAAATTAAAAGGAATCGTTTTTGTTTTATGATTGGTTGAAAAAATGATTTTTTTACCTGATGGATGAAAGAATGGTGCCCAATTAGCCGAACCTAAATCGGTTACTTTTTTTAATTCTGATCCATCTATATTACAAACATACAGCTCCATGTTTGTTGGTTTTACCAAACCTTGTTTTAATAAATCTTTATATTCTTTTATTTCTGCATCGGTTTTTGGTCTAGAGGAACGAAAAACTAATTTTGTACCATCTGGTGAGAAAAAAGCACCACCATCATAACCTAAACCAGTTGTAACTTGTTTTACATCAGAACCATCTATTTTCATTGTAAATAACTCTAAATCTCCAGTTCTTATTGAAGTAAAAACAATTAAATCACCTTTTGGTGAAACCGTAGGTTCTGCATCATAACCTGGTGTATTGGTTAATTGTTTTAATTGGTTTCCTTTAGTATCTGCTACAAAAATATCAAACCCTTCGTATATTGGCCATATATATTTACCACCATGATCTTCTTTTTTTGGTACTGGCGGACAATTAATATCTGCCAAATGTGTAGATGAATATACTACGGTAGAATCACCTGGTAAAAAATAACTACAGGTTGTACGCCCTTTACCTGTACTTACCATTTGTGGTGCATTATGATCGTGTTTTAGACTTTTATCAGATGGCATTACAAATATTTGATCACATTTTAAACCCCAATGATTAGACGCTTGAAAAACCAATTGTTTATCATCAAAGCTCCAATATGCTTCTGCATTATCACCACCAAAAGTTAATTGTTTGATGTTTGCCAAATGCACTTCTTCTTTATAATGAATTTTGTTTGTGATTTTAGTTGCACCAGATTTAGCATCTGGTTTCGCAATCGTTTTTTCTTCTTTTTTATCTAATTTACAAGAAATTAAACTTAGTAGTATTAAAAGTAAACTGTATTTTATAATGGATTTCATTTCTATATTTTAAAAATGTAAATGTATCGTTATATTTAACAAAAAATATCGCTTGAAGTACATATAGTATCTAAAATAAATAATAAACAAACTAATTTTTATAATAATCAACAATTCCTATTACTTTTGTAATCAATTATGGCAAAAATAGGTAACATAGAATTAGGTGATTTTCCTTTATTATTAGCTCCAATGGAAGATGTAAGTGATCCACCGTTTAGAGCTTTATGCAAAGAACAAGGTGCCGATGTGGTTTATACGGAATTTATTTCGAGTGAAGGTTTAATTAGGGATGCTGCTAAAAGCGTTATGAAATTAGATATTTATGAAAAAGAACGTCCCGTAGGTATTCAAATATTTGGTGCAAATTTAGATTCTATGCTTAGAACTATTGAAATTGTAGAAAAATCAAAACCTGATATTATTGACATTAACTTTGGTTGCCCTGTAAAAAAGGTGGTAAGCAAAGGTGCTGGTGCTGGAATCTTAAAAGACATTCCACTTATGGTAAAATTAACCGAAGCGATGGTTAAGCATACAAATTTACCAATAACTATTAAAACTCGTTTGGGCTGGGATCACAGCTCTATACAAATAGTAGATGTAGCCGAACGATTACAAGATGTTGGCGCAAAAGCAATCTCTATTCACGGAAGAACCAGAGCACAAATGTATAAAGGAGAAGCCGATTGGAAACCAATTGCTGCGGTAAAAAATAACCAACGCATGCACATTCCTGTTTTTGGCAATGGCGATGTTGACACTCCTGAAAAAGCACTATTAATGCGTAATCATTTTGGCTTAGATGGTGCTATGATTGGAAGAGCAAGTATTGGCAACCCTTGGTTTTTCAATGAGGTAAAGCATTTTTTTAAAACAGGTGAACATTTACCTAAAGCAACAATCACACAACGTGTTGCTATGGCACAAAGACATTTAGAATTGGCTATAAATTGGAAAGGAGATCGATTGGGAATTGTAGAAACACGAAGACATTACACCAACTACTTTAAAGGCATACCGCATTTTAAAGAGTATCGATTAAAAATGGTTACAACGGATTCTTATGAAGATATTTTAAAAATATTTAAAGAAGTAATCCTTAAATTTAAGGATTAAAATTAACACATAAAAAAAACCACTCAACTTCTTGAGTGGGAAAATTGCTATGAAAAAGAAATTATTAGACTTCTCTAATAACTCTGATACAAATATAAATAATTATTTAATATAATCTAATAAAAAATATGAAATTTATTCTTTTTTATTTTAGGAAAACATATCCTTTACTTTTTCAAAAAATGATTTCTCCGTATTATCAACCTTTGGTTTAAAATTATCGTCATTTAACATTTTTTCAAAAAACTCTGTTTGTTCTTTCGATAATTTTTTTGGTGTCCATACATTAATATGAATTAGCAAATCACCATTACCATATCTATCTAAACTTGGCAAGCCTTTACCTCTTAAGCGTAAAATTTTACCAGATTGTGTTCCTGATTCAATTGGTATTTTAACTTTTCCTTTTAAAGTATCTATTGTTTTAGAAACTCCTAAAATAACTTCGGGCACACTTATATACATGTCGTAATGTAAGTTTACACCTTCTCGCTTTAATTTATTATGCGTTTCTTCTTGAATAACTACTAACAAATCACCTGGTATTCCATTACCTGGCGCATCATTTCCTTTACCAGAAACTTTTAATTGCACGCCATCGGTAACACCAGCAGGAACATTAATGGAAACTTGTTCATGTTCAAAAACCATTCCGTTTGCATCCGATCCTTTTGGTCTATTGTCAATCGATTTTCCTGCACCTTTACAAGTTGGACAAGTAGATTGTGATTGCATTCTACCTAATATAGTATTTGTAACTCGCATTACAGCACCTTGCCCACCACAAGTAGCACAAGATTTATATGTAGCGCCTTTTGCTTTAATTAATCGTTTTACTTTTACTTTTTTTTCTACACCATTTAATATATCTTCTAAAGATAGTTTTAGTCGAATACGCAAATTACTTCCTTTTACTCTAGCTTGTCTTGTACTTCCGCCTCCGCTAAAACCGCCACCACCGCCAAAAATATCACCAAATTGGCTAAAGATATCTTCCATATTCATGCCGCCACCGCTAAAACCGCTGCCACCTTGTGGTCCATCAAAAGCTGCATGACCATATTGATCATACCTTGCTTTTTTATTCTCGTCACTTAACACTTCGTATGCTTCGGCTGCAGTTTTAAATTTCTCTTCAGCAGATTTATCGCCTGGATTCTTATCTGGGTGATATTGCACTGCCTTTTTTCGGTATGCTTTTTTTATTTCTTTTTTATCAGCAGATTTTGATATCCCTAATATTTCGTAATAATCCTGTTTTGCCATATTTAATTCTAAATGAATATATTTATTCTATCACTTCAATAGTAGTAATAGTATCTTTTAAAGTTATGTATTAAAATAATACTTTATATAATTGATTTATTTCCCTACAACTACTTTTGGATAGCGAATTATTTTTTCACCTAATTGGTATCCAACCTCAACAACATCTACAATTTTACCTATTAATTTTTTAGAAGGTGCAGGAATTTGTGTTATCGCTTCATGCATTTCTGCATCAAACGTTTCGCCTTGCTTTACTTCCATTTTTTGCAAACCTTTTTGATTTAAAATAGAAATTAATTTATTACTTATCAATTCCATTCCTTTTAAAACTTCTTTATCTTTTACTTTTTTAATTTCTACAATTCCTCTACTAAAATCATCTAATATTGGCAGTATTGCTGTCATTACTTCTTGATTTGCAGTTTTAAAAAGCTCAATTCGTTCTTTTGAGGTTCTTTTTTTATAGTTTTCAAACTCTGCAAAAAGTCTTAAAAATTTATCTTTTTCTAGAGTTAAAAGCTCTTCAGAGGTTGGTTCGGTCTTTACTTTCTCTTGTTCGACTTGTTTTTCATTAATAATTTCTTCTACTTCTTTTTTTATATCTTCTTTATCCGTATTCATTTTTGTTGTATTTGTTTTTTATTCATTTGCAAAATCATTGCCAATTCTATTTTTATGTCAAAATGACATTGCAATTCATATCTTTTGAATTTATTTTACTAAAAACAATCCTAAAAAAACGGCAAAAATTGCTAAAACAATCGAAATAATAGTATAGCCAATAAAATTAAAGTAATCTCCATTTTTTAAAAAAAGATTGTTTTCAAAGGCAAAAGCTGAAAAAGTGGTAAAACCGCCACAAAACCCTGTGGCTAATAACAAGGTTTGGTTTTGAGATAAGTAATTGTTTTTTAGAGATAAGCCCAATATTATCCCTATTAACAAACTTCCAACAACATTTACTATTAAAGTTGCATATGGTATGGATTTTTCGGTATTTATAAACAGTTGAGATATAAGGTAACGTAAAGCGCTACCAAAACCACCGCCAATAAATACTAATAGGTATTTCATTTTAGTATTTAATAGCTATTGCTTTTGTATATCTTCTAAAGAAACTGGTTCGAAAAAATAACTTTTACCAAATAGTTCTTTTGCATATTCTTGTAATGTATTTGAAAAACCAGCTTCTTTTCTCCGTACATTTATTGCTTCAATATCTTTTATTGGCCAAATTACATATTCTCCATTAAAGTAAACTGTTTGGGTTCCATACAATTGCTTTTCGCCTTTATTCATAAGGTACATATCTTCCATTGTTGCAGATTTTGTATAGGTCAATTCGTCCTTATTGGCAGCTTCTTTAATTCTTTCAATATGAGTAGCGATTGCGTTGGAGTTTATTATTACAGATGCTGCTCCATCTTTTGATAGCTCTCCAACTAAAGATCTACCTGGGTAACCATACTTATGGATTACTTCATCTAAAAAAGACATGTTTGTTTTATCAATTTTTGCTTGTTTAGCCCAAAAATCTGTACCCAAAGAGTCTTTCGGAATGTTATAAATTAACAACAACGAGTCTCTTTGTTTTGGATTATTTGCATCTATAATAGAACGGTATTTTTGATCTAAAAAGTAAATACTATCTAATGAATTTTTTAATGTAAAATCTAATGCAATGGTTTTTCTACCCATTCCTTCTTTAATTTTAACCTTATGCGCATCATTAAAACTCCATTTCCCGACAACAGTTCCTTTATTAAAAGTCATTATTCCTGGATTGGAACGAATCATTGTTTTTAGGGTTGTTTCATCACAAAATAGCATTTCAAAATCTAATGCATACTCTTTTCTTAGACTTACAAAGTCATCTTCTGAGGACGCTGTTAGTAAGAAAACCGCATAACCATTATTTAAGGCTTTATCGGTTACTTCTTTAATTTTAGTAAATCGTGATGAATCAACATTTTTAATACTTCTAGAAATAATAAGCATTAATTTTTCATATGTCATTAATTGTTCTGTCAAATCAAACCCATGCTTTTCCATGGTAAAATCATGTACTGGTGGTTCATAGCCTTTTTCTAATAAAACTGTTTTTCTATCCACGAAAGTGGCTCCTTTAATCTCCCAAGGTTTTTCTGACTCGCTAAATTTTTTATCAACACCATCCACATTATATATAAAGGTTATATCATAAACATCTTCTTTTGCTCCTTCTGGATAGATCATTTGTTCTGGTATATTTTTACCAATTGCATAAGGTCTAAAATCAAACAATGGCAAATGTTGTAACACATAATATGCGATAAAGCTAAAACCTATAAAAAATAAAATAGTAATAAAACGTGATAATTTATTACTGTAAAAAGGTCGTATATCTTTAACTCTTATTAAGAGCCATAAAATTAAAGGTAAAAAAATAAGGTTCTTTACAAAAGTTTCCCAAGCTCCCAGTTTTTTTCCGAAGAATTTAAAATCTCCAAAACAACCACAATCCTTTACGACATCGTAATAATAGGAATAAAAGGTTAAAAACAAGAAAATAAGCATCATTAGAAACAAGCTCCAAACGGTAAATTTTGGCTTATAACCAACTAGTAGCATAATACCTAAAATGACTTCGGCTAAAATTAGAAAAAGAGCAATTGGTAAAACATAGGCATTTAAAAATTCCATATTCAATACATCCGATGCAAAATAATCTTTCATTTTATATGCCGTACCTAATGGATCTACCAACTTTACAAAGCCTGAAAATACAAATAAGGCACCAATAATTAATCTAAAAAAATGTGTTATAAATTTCATGTTTAGTTTTTTTCTTCTGTTAAAATTAAAGCAAAAATAGCATAATTTATCATATCTTGATAATTTGCATCTACGCCTTCGGAAACAAGGGTTTCCCCTTTATTATCTTCCATTTGTTTTATACGTAATATTTTTTGTAAAATTAAGTCTGTTAATGATGAAATTCTCATTTCTCGCCAAGCTTCGCCATAATCATGGTTTTTGTTTTCCATTAGTTCTTTAGTTATAGAAATGTGCTTTTTATATAATTTTATGGCAGCATTTACTTCTAAATCTGGCTCTTTGGCTACACCAAGTTCTAATTGAATTAATGCCATTATAGAATAATTTATAATTCCAATAAACTCAGATGTTTCATCTTCATCTACTCTACTTACATCTAATTCTTGTAATTGACGAATGCGTTGCGCTTTAATAAAAATTTGATCGGTTAATGATGGCAAGCGTAATATACGCCATGCGCTACCATAATCTGTCATCTTCTTTTCAAATAAGCTAATACAAATAGCTATTATTTCATCGTATTGTTTTCCTGTTTGTAACATAGATACATTAAATATTTTTGCGTAAATTTCGCATATATTTTATAAAATACAAACTTATGAATAAAATTGCTGTTTTTTGTGGTTCTAGCCAAGGATTTAATCCAATTTATACAACACAAGCTGAAATTGTTGGCAAATACTTTGTTAAAAACAACATTAGCTTAATTTATGGCGGTGGAAAAATAGGTTTAATGGGCGCTATTGCCGATACTATTTTAGCTGAAAATGGCGAGGTAATTGGTGTAATACCTTATTTACTACGTCACGAAGAAGTAGCACATCAAAAAATAACAAAAATGATTGTTACCAAAAAAATGAGCAAAAGAAAAGTCAAAATTAGTAAATTAGTAGATGGTTATATTGCACTCGCTGGTGGTTTTGGCACTTTAGATGAGCTTTTTGAAGCCTTAACTTTAGGGCAACTTGGTATTGAAAACAAACCTATTGGTATTTTAAATACCAATGATTTTTACAATCACTCCCTTAAACAATTAGATATAATGGTTGCCGAAGGTTTTTTAAAACAAGAAAATAGGGATATGCTTTTGGTAGACACTACTATTGAAACTTTAATTGTAAAAATGAATAATTACAAAGCTCCAGCTTTAGGAAAAGTAATAAATATGGTAGTTAAATAAACTACTTGTAAATAAATGAAAATCACCTGCAATACTAAAATAATAGATTTATCAATCCCTAAAGTAATGGGCATTTTAAATATTACACCAGATTCTTTTTATGATGGTGGTAAATTCAAATCTGATAAAAGCATCTTAAAACAAATAGAAAAAATGCTAAAACAAGGCGCTACATTTATTGATGTTGGTGCTTATTCATCGAGACCAAATGCGATACACATTACCGAAGAGGAAGAACTGAGAAGAATAGTGCCTATAATAGATTTATTAGTAAACGAATTTCCTGAAATAATACTATCCATAGACACTTTTAGAAGCAAGGTTGCAAGTACTTGTATAGAAAGTGGCGCAAGTATCATTAATGATATTTCTGGTGGCAGTTTAGACAATAAAATGTTTGTTACTATTGCCAAATACCAAGCTCCCTATATTTTAATGCATCTAAAAGGAACACCTCAAAATATGCAAGAAAATCCGTTTTATAACGACATAATAAGTGAAATTACCACCTATTTCGAAACAAAAATTAAACAATTACATAAATTAAAGGTACGTGATATTATAATAGACCTTGGTTTTGGTTTTGGAAAAACAATAGAGCATAATTATAAAATTTTGAATGAGCTTGGAGAATTTAAAAAATTAGGTTTACCTTTATTAGCGGGTATGAGTCGTAAATCTATGTTATATAAAATATTAGATTCCAAACCTAGTAAAATGAAAAATGCAACATCCATAGTAAACACAATTGCATTACAAAATGGCGCAAAAATTTTAAGAGTACACGATGTAAAAGAAGCGATGGAATGTATTAAAATAACTAATTATTTAAATAAGGTATAATTTCTTTACATGAAATTTCAAAAAACACGTACTTTATCGGATAAAGTATTTCTTTTTATAAAAGGAGTAGCAATGGGTAGCGCCAATAAAGTACCTGGTGTTTCTGGTGGAATTGTTGCTTTTGTAACTGGTTTTTATGAGGAATTAATTTTTTCATTAAAAAGGGTTAATGTCACAGCATTTAAACTTTTATTTAATGGTAGGTTTACTGCATTTTTTCAATATACTAATGCAAGGTTTATTACCATTCTCTTTTCTGGTAGTTTATTTAGTTATTTTAGTGTGTCCTTATTTTTAGAATTTCTACTAAAAAATTATGAACTCAATGTTTGGAGTTTCTTTTTTGGGTTAATTATTGGCTCTATTTACTATATAGCAAAAGGATTTAAAAAACTAGGCATAAAAAGCATACTTGCTATTATTATTGGCGTTTCTTTAGGTGTAAGCATTAGCTTTATGCCACCAGCAAAAGAAAACGCCAACTTAGGCTTTGTTTTTTTATGTGGTATTATTGGTGTTTCTGGCATGACAATACCTGGTCTTTCGGGTTCGTTTATATTAATTCTTTTAGGTAATTATGTCCTTTTATTGGTAGATGCTGTTAACATACTTTCTAAAACAATGGCTGCTATTTTTTCTGGAAATTTTGAATTTATGCAACATCCAAACAGTATAAAATATTATAAAATTATTGGTGCTTTTACCGCAGGTTCTGCATTTGGATTGGTAGTGACTTCGCATATTTTAGGGTATGTTATCAAAAAATGGAATACCATTGTAACTTCAATAATACTAGGTTTTATAACCGGTTCGCTTGGTAATGTTTGGCCTTGGAAAGAAAAAATATATAAAACCACACATACCGATTTTGTATTAGACAGCCAAGGTGATAAAATATTAGAAAATTACGAACGTTATATTCCTTCCATATATGAGATACAAACTTGGTATGCCATAAGTTTGGTTCTTTTAGGCATCACTATCTTAATACTAATTGAATACTATGGTAGAGAAAACAAATCAATCCTTTAACAACTTATTCTAATGCAAAAAAAAATGTTTGGTTTATTAGGTAAAAATATATCCTATTCCTTTTCTAAAAAATTCTTTACCGAAAAATTTAATTCGCAAAAACTACCTTATATATATCAAAATTTTGATATAGATACCATAACTAAATTACCTGAAATTTTAAAAGAAAACTTAGCATCATTAAAAGGCTTTAATGTTACTATACCTTATAAAGAAGCTGTTTTTCAATATCTAGATGAAGTTGATGTGGTAGCCGAAGAAATTAATGCCGTTAATTGTGTAAAATTAACAAAGAAAAATCATTTAAAAGGTTTTAATACCGATGCGTTTGGTTTTCGAGAATCCTTAAAACCTCTTTTAAAAAAACAACATAAAAAAGCATTAATTTTAGGAACTGGTGGCGCATCTAAAGCTGTTGCTTATGTTTTGAAAGAGTTAGGCATTTCTTTCTTACTTGTTTCTCGAAACCCTAAAAATAAACAAGAAATACCTTACAATAAGGTAACGGATGAAATTATCAAAACGCATACGCTAATTATAAATACAACACCTTTAGGCACCAAAGGAGCTTTAGAAAATCAACATCCAGACATTCCATTTAATGCCATAAATAAAACGCATTTATTGTACGATTTAATATACAATCCTGAAAAAACGATGTTTTTAAAAAAAGGTTTAGAAAATGGAGCTACCATAAAAAACGGATTAGAAATGCTAGAACTACAAGCCGAAAAATCTTGGGAAATATGGAATGAGTAATTATCCGTTATTCGTTTATTATAACTACTTTTGCATACTAATTGGTATTACTCCAAGGCAATTTGGATAATCAAAAGGGAATCTCGTTAAAATCGAGAACTGTCTCCGCAACTGTAAGCTTTGTCACGCTAGATCGTGACGCTTGTTGTTACTCTTAAAGTCACTGTATCGCCTAGCGAAATGGGAAGACAAACAGCAAGACGCAAGTCAGGATACCTGCCAATATTTATTAACATAAAACGAGTTTTCGGAAGAAAAACTTTTTATAATGAAATATTGTATATTCTTTTTACTATTTAGTGTTTTTGCATATTCGCAAAACGATACCATCCAATTATTGGAAGAAGTAAAATTGTATGGTAATTTTTCACCAAAAATAAATACAGGCTTTCAAGTATCTATACTAAGTGATTCCGTAATTAATAAACAACAACTTTCTTTAGGTACTTTATTGCAAAATAAAGCTAATTTATATTTTAAACAGCATGGAAACGCTATGGTTTCCTCCATTTCTTTACGAGGAACTGGTGCCTCGCATACTGGTGTTTATTGGAATGGTATTGCTATTAATTCTACCTTAAATGGACAAACGGACTTTAATACTTTATCTGCCAATGGCTATAATCAAATTGAAATAAAAAAAGGAAGCGGCAGTACACTTTTAGGAAGTGGCGCAATTGGCGGCGCTATAAATCTTCGAGATAAAATTACCTTTTATTCCAAAAAAGAATTAAACCTCAAATTTGATATTGCCAGCTACAACACACAACAGCTTTTTATTAAAACACGTTGGAGTTCTAAAAAATTATACGCAAAAATTTCTTTGGAAGGTGCTAAATCCGATAACGATTTTCCGTTTTTAAACACCAATTTAGTAAATGAAAATGGCGCCTATAAAAACCAACATTTAAAGACCGTTTTTGGCTATAAAATAAACACCAACAATCAATTACACTTATTTTCTGTCTTTTCAAATAACGATAGAGAATTTTCCAGAACCTTAACCGCACCAAGTAATTCGAAATACGAAAATAAAGAAACTAAAATCTTATTACAATGGAAAAATTTTGGTGTAAAACATAATAGCTCCTTAAAATTAGCGTTTTTACAAGAAAATTACAACTACTTTTTTAATAAAACGAAGCCAAATCATTCCTTTGGAAAAAGTATCAATTATATTGTAAAATACGATCTAAACTATTTTATAAATAAAAAGACAAGCATGCATAGCGGATTAGAAAATAGATATATCAAAGGCAACGGCACAAATATTTTAGTAAAAGAACAAAATAATTTAGAAGCCTATCTTTTAGTACAACAAGAACCAATAGAGAAATTAAATTACACGCTTAGTTTAAGAAAAGAAATTTCTTCTAAATATAAGATACCTTTAATATATACAGCTGCTATTGCTTATGATGTTATTTCGAAATTAAGTATAAGAGCAAATTATGCCACTAATTACAAATTGCCAACTTTTAATGATTTATACTGGAATCCTGGCGGAAATGAAAATTTGCTTGCCGAGTATAGTAAAGCAACTGAAATAGGAATCGATTTTAAAACTAAAAAATTGAAAATTTCGGCAACAACATTTTTAATTAATAGTAAAAATTTAATTCAATGGCGACCATTTACAAATTCTATTTGGCAACCAATTAATATTCAAAATACAACCAGTTACGGTCTTGAGTTGGATTACAACACTACGTTTAGGATAAACAAACAACAATTTTACGTGAATCTAAACTATGCCTACACTAGTTCAACCGATAAAAATTTAGACAAACAATTAATCTATGTTCCGTTTCATAAAGCAAATTTACAACTTAACTATACTTATAAAGGTTGGCAATTAAATCTAAACCCGCAATTTAACGGATCCGTTTTTACGACAACTTCAAATACGCAAAAAGTAGCTTCGTATTGGCTTAGTAATATTTCCATCAATAAATCTATTTTTAAACATACAATAAACATTGGTTTTAACATAAACAATCTTTTTAATACATCCTATCAAAATGTATCGTATAGACCAATGCCAAACAGAAATTATAACTTTAACATAACTATTAAACTCTAACAAAATGAACAAATTAAAAAATGTAATCGCATTAACATTAATCCTAATACTATCCTATTCTTGTAGTGATGATTTACCAATAGATACTATTTTAGGTGACTATCAAAGCGGATATTTTATTGTAAACGAAGGTCCTTTTTCTAGTGGATCAGGAACCTTAACTTTTGTAAATAACGATGGCGTTGTAGCACATAATGTATATAAAAATGTAAATAATGAAGATTTAGGTAGTATTGTACAGTCTATGACACTTTACGGAAGTAATGCCTATGTCGTAATAAACAATTCACATAAAATGGTTATTGCCAATAGATACACAATGGAAAAAATCAGCATTATTGAAGGTGATGCTATAAACAACCCACGTTATTTTGTAGCCATTGGTGATACAGGATATATTTCTAATTGGGGCGACCCAGTAAGTAGTACCGATGATTTTATAGCTGTTGTTGATCTTACAACAAATACGATTACTGCAACTATACCAGTTGGTGAAGGTGCCGAAAAAATGTTGATTAGTAATGGTAATTTATACGTTAATCTAAAACAAGGTTGGGGACAAAACAACCAACTAGCCATTATAAACACAACTACCAATACACTTACCACTACGCTTACCGTTGGCGATGTGCCAACATCTATTTTAAAGGATGCCAATGACGCTATTTGGGTGTTATGTAGTGGAAAACCATCTTTTGTTACCGAAACAACTGGTAGTCTTCTAAAAATTGAAAATGACCAAATTACTAGTACTTTTACTTTTAACGCTTTACAACATCCAAATCATCTAACGATATCTGCCAACCAACTTTATTATACGCTTAATGGAAAAGTATATAGTATGTTAACTTCTGCAACAGCTTTAAACAGCAATGAGTTATCTGGTTTTGATGGCAACTACTCAAGTATAACCGCAAACGGCAACTATTTATACACTACAAATGCTGGTGATTTTGCAAGCGAAGGCACTTTAAAAATATTCAATACAAACACTACAGATACCCAAACAATTACAACGGGTATCATTCCAAATTCGGTAGTTTTTCAATAATTAAAATGTTTATCGACTTTTTAAAAACCTAAAGCATTCATTTCTTTAGGTTTTTTTGTGCCTTTAATTCTAAAAATTATAATTTGAAATACTTTTTATTTTAAAATATTATTATATATTTGGTTCTTATTATATTTTATAATCTTGCTTTATACATTAAACTAACCAAAATGATTAAAAAAATACTATTATTACTCGCTTTAATAGCAAATACCTTAACTAATTTTGCGCAAGATACGCAATGTAATAACTTAAGCATTACAAGCTCTACGGCTTCATGTTTAATTACTACTACGGAGTTAAGTGCTAATTTTTTAAATACAGAATATAGAGATACGGATACCTATGTAATTAATGATGAAGTCTCTTGTTTACCTGATGTAACAGGTACTACTAACACTAATATTGTAATTGATGATGATTGGAACGCTAGTCCAATAAGTTTAGGTTTTACATTTTGTTTTTATGGCAATCAATATGATCAAATTATTGTATCTGATAACGGAAAAGTGAGTTTTGATTTAGATATGGCAGGACAAGATGATAATAACTGGCGTTTAAATGTTGGTGATCAATTGCCAAATATACAATGGCAACCAAATTGTATTTTTGGTCCTTTTTTCGATTCTAATGCTAATAGGTTGCCTCTTGCGCAACGAGCAGGAGCTATTTCTTTTAAGATTTTTAATCAAGATCAAAGCATCCCTGAAAATGTAGGGAATCGAGTATTTATGATTAGTTTTGAATCTCCTTCGTTTGGTACTGGTTGTGACGTGCAAGATAGTATGTTAAAGTCTACTATTTTATTATATGAAACTTCAAATGTAATTGATGTTGAAATACGTCAAAAGAATGTATGTACAGCTTGGAATGATGGCAGGGCTTTAGTTGGTATTCAAAACAAATCAGCAACACGAGGTATGTCGCCTCAAGGAAGAGGTCAAATACAAAATAATGTGGAATGGGACCCAAGAAGAACTGGTTACCCAGGAAATATGACAATAGATCAACCAGATGGTGAATTATGGCGTTTTATACCTGATGGCGACTTATTAGAGTATCAATTTAAATGGTATGCCGATTATGGTAATGGTTTTGAAGCACTTTTCCCTAATAGATTAATTGATCCTGATGTAATTTATGTAAATTCTTTAGATACCGTTGATTATAAAGCAACTCTTTCTTACCAAGCAGAATGTTCATATAGTGAAGTGGTTATTGAAGAATTCATAACTATTACACAACCTACAGGCTCACCAAATGTAGGTATTCCAGAAAATTTAGTTGCTTGTGAAATTAGTACAACTAACCCAACGGCAATTTTTGATATAGACCAAACTGCCTTTTTAATGCAAGACTTTACTGCTGCAGAACTGGCAATGTTTGAAGCAATATATTATTATTTTGAAGATCAAGATACACCTGCCGACGGTATTGCCGAAGTACATATTATTGATCAAGCTGATTTAGCTACTTTCGTTTCGGAAACAGGAAGACAAATATTTGTTTTATTACAAATCGATTGTAGTGGTGATTTTGATGGTGATGGCGTTTTAAATTGTAACGATCCTGATCCACAAACAGCTTGTGATTCCGCTAATGCCAATTTAGATTGTGATGGCGATGGTGTCTTAAATGGCATAGATCTGGATCCATTAGTACCAAACCTAACACCTTGTGATATTTTAGATTGTACCTTAGATTGCGATAATGATGGTATTTTAAATTGTGTTGATGCAAACCCTAACTCTTGT
>CAZOQL010000055.1:0-15540 GCA_964582005.1 uncultured Flavobacteriaceae bacterium
TAAAAACCAGTTTTTTTCTTTTGGATTGGATAAGCTAATTTTTTTAAGCCCCAATCTTCTTTGTAAGTTACCTTTCCTCCTTTTGAAGTAAGGTAATCTTCGAATTTTTTTACTGTTTCCTTCACCTGAGTGTCAGATAAAACGGGATTTAAAATGAAAACAGTTTCGTAATGATTCATAAGTTATTATTTAATTTGTTATTTTTAAGGGTGCAAATATACGGTTTTTTCGGTAATAGCAACTTCTTTTTATTAAAATATTTAATAGCTACAAAAGTAATAAACATATGGGATAATCTGACATAGCAAAACCTTTTTTAAATGGAGTAATTCAAACCGTTGCTATTGCCCTATAAATAAATACACGTAATTAGTTTGTTTTTAGTAAAAAAACTTTAAATTTGCAAACTCAAAAATAGCAACGTCAAAAAGCGTTGCGCTTAAAACAAAGTAAAATGAAAAAAGGCATACATCCAAAAGAATATAGAATGATAGCTTTTAAAGACATGTCTAACGGCGATGTTTTTTTAACGCGTTCTACCGCAAATACTAAAGATACTTTAGAGGTTGACGGTGTAGAATATCCATTATTAAAGTTAGAGATCTCAAGAACCTCTCACCCTTTTTATACTGGTAAAATGAAATTAGTTGATACAGCTGGTCGTATTGATAAATTTAAAGCTAAATACGCTAAATTTAAAAAGTAACATTATTTACTTTTCAATATAAAAAAAATCCCGAAAATAAATTTTCGGGATTTTTTATGTTTTATTTTAAATAAAACCAGACAAATTCAACGAGGTTAAATTCTTTTCATCTGTTGTTTTAATTGTGCTATTTGATCTTTAAACATACCGTGTTTGTCTATTTTTTTTACATCTGCTAACAACATAGTTGCCTCTCTTTTTCTACGCTTAGTCATTGCGATACCCGCTAATTGTAGTTTTGCCATACCAACATTGTGATTCATAGATAAGCCCAATTTTAATGCTTTTTTGAAAAATTTTTCTGCCTGTGTTAAATTAGTTTGTGAAACCATTACACCTTTTAAAAAATTATAATAACCTTGTTGTTTGGCAATCAATGCGCCTTCTGGATTTTTAATTTTATCCAACCATTTAGTTGCTCCTGTAAAATCTTGTTTTCGCATTCTTAAAAATGATAATAATATCAATTCATTTTTAAAATAAAAGAAAACTACAATTCCTGCTAGTAATAAAATCATTATACCTAACCAAATATGACCTTGTATAAATTCATATACAGCCCAAGCTACAATTAATCCTGCTATTCCTAATTTTATATTTTTATGAAACATATTTTAATATTTTTGTATGCTACAAAAGTAAATATTTCAAGTGATATATAGCTAATAAATATAAAAATCCTTAAGAGTTTTATTCTTGAAGATTTTTATATTTAAAGTTCTATCTTAAATTTATTTTTTTACAAATTTTTGAACACTTACTTTATTTTCTTCTAGCACATTTACAAAATATACTCCTGAACTTAAGTTAGAGATATCAATTTGTGTTGTGTTATCTGTAATAGCCAATTTTACATATACTTCTTGACCTTGTAAACTAAATATTTTAATGGTTACTTCGTTTTGTAAACTAGCAAAATCAACCGTTAAAACGTCTAACACAGGGTTTGGATAAATTGTAAATTCACTTAAAGAAATCTCATTAACTCCTAAAGCAACGGATTGTTGCATGTAATCTGGAATTCCATCGCCATTGGTATCATCATTACCAGGATTCATATCGCCATCGTAATCTTCGTTAATTGTTAACATACCATCGCCATCATCATCATTATCTAAATAATTTGGTATTTGGTCACCATCGGTATCTAAATACACTAGCGTATCTTTATTTGTTGTTACAACTGCTTCGACAGTTGTTAATACAAAATCGCCATCATCATCTTCATCAATAAAGTCTGGTATTGCATCGCCATCGGTATCATCATCCCCATAATTACCATTATTGTTTAAATCTTCATCTGTTGTTGGTATGGTATCTAAATCATAATCCGCATTACAATCTATGGTTGCTAACAAAATACGTTTTATAGACAATCCATTTTGGCTATCGTCTATTCGTAAATAAATAGTTTGTGCGTTACTTGTATTAGTATAACTCATAGAAATTGGATTGGCAAATGCTTCAGCATCCGCAAGTGTTTCGTAAAAATCAAAGGCGCTTCCTGCACTTGCATTAAATTCGGAAACAATACCTGTTAAGTCAAAGGTTTCTAGTCCATCTACATTAACATCACAAATAATAAATTGAAAGTCTGGCATATTGTAATTTGGTTTAAAACGATAGCCTTCGTTATGCGCTTCCCAATTTCCTACATTTCTATCGGCTGGAAAATACGCTTCTGTACCACCAATATTTTGAATTCCAATGATTGCATTTCCTTCATTCCAAGCGGTACAAACGTTTCTGTCTTGTACTTGTACATCTATATAATCATAAGATTCATATAAAATCATTTGGTTTGTTGATCTAATTCCTGTACAGATACTTGTGTTATATAATTCTACATCATCAAAGAAAACTACAAATTTTCTAAATGGTGCTGTTCCTACAAAACCATAACCTTGTGCGCCTGCCATTCCACCTCTATTATCATAATCTTGATATGCACCTAAAATAGCATTATCAATTGTCTGAGAACTTGGTATTGTATTGTCTGCATTAATATCCCAATCACAAAAAAGTCCAGCATCCGATGTATCAAAAGAAATTACACTATTTGTTCCAATACTTATTTGGTTATAATTAAAACCAAAATAATTAAAATTAAATGTCAACGGAATTAAATCCGTATATCCATCATCCATATTCATAGTGTCTGGCAATGGCTGTCCGTATATTTGAAATGGTATTGGTGCAACATCGTAAGGGTAATCCATTACTGGTATGTTTAATTCAACTTCAATTGTTAAAAACTCATCACAACAAGCACCTTGAAAAGCATAATAAGTTGCTCCATTACTTAATGACATAGCTAAATCTAAAGGCGTAGCATTACAATCCGCTACATCAAAAATCAAAACAATCTCACCTTGTACCGAAGTTTGTACAACAATATCTGCAACTGTTGGGTTTGTGGTTGCATCAAAAACTTGTTGCTCGTTACCTGTTGGCACATAGCACGGAGTTTCTACTGTATCGAAAGTTAACATTGACCAAGCGCTAAAATCACCTGCGCCACAATCTGCACGAACATAAACATCGTACAATGTACTTTCTAATAAGTCCGTAATTGTATGAACCATTGATGTTACTACTACACCATTTCCTGTTGGCGTTGTATTACTTAAAACAGTTTCAACTTCCCATTGCTGTGTATTATTATTATCTACCCAAGAAATTGTCGCTGTAGTATCAGTTACACTATCTTCTGTTAAATTTGATACTTCCAAACAAGTTGGTAATGGCGCACAAGTTACATTGGCTTCCCAACCGTCTCTAGTTACAGAACCATCAGAATGAAAAACAAAGGTTAAACAACCACTTGCTGTAGATGCTGTAAATGTTGGTGGTAAATCTGTTCCGTCAAATTCTCCTAATAAGGTTGCGCTTGCATCATTACCATCATAAATTTTTAAGTTATCGTAACCCGTTTCCGTATTGAAAGATGTGAAAGTTACTGTTACCGCATCACCAATTGTATCTGGACAAATTGCTGTTGTTGTATCTTCATTGCTTGAATAATTGCCGTTTGTATTTCCAGAATCTATAAATATACCGCCACAAGCTGGTGGAATAATTGGCGCAACATCAGTATCGAAAGTTAACATTGTCCAAGTACTAAAATCACCAGAATCACAATCTGCACGAATATAAACATCGTATAATGTGCTTTCCATTAATCCTGTTATTGTATAAGGAATTGATGTTACTGATACTCCATTTCCTGTTGGCGTTGTATTACTTAAAACAGTTTCAACTTCCCATTGTTGAGCAAAATTACTATCTGTCCAAGAGATTGTCGCTGTAGTATCAGTTACACTATCTTCTGTTAAATTTGATACCGCCAAACAAGTTGGTAAAGGCGCACAAGTCACATTGGCTTCCCAACCCAATCTAGTTGAAGAAACGTCTGAATGAAATACAAAGGTTAAACAACCACTTGCTGTAGATGCTGTAAATGTTGGTGGTAAATCTGTTCCGTCAAATTCACCTAATAAAGTTGCAGTTGCATCATTACCATCGTAAATTTTTAAATTATCGTAACCTGATTCCGTATTGAAAGAAATGAATGTTACTGTTACTGCATCACCCGTTATGTCTGGGCAAATTGTTGTTGTAACATCTTCATTATTTGAATAATTACCGTTTGTATTTCCAGAATCTACAAATATACCGCCACAAGTTGGTGGAACATCTGTATTTGGTTGTACGATTACCACTTCTACTGCACTTAGTATTGTTGGTGCATTTGATAAATCTGAATACAAATAACTTAATGACACTTCATAGTCAACAAAACCGCTTGCAAACGGAATACCATTTACATCAATATCGTTCTGTGTTAATGTGTAAACAGATTCGTATATCCAAGATTCGCTTGCATCAATTATAGTGTTATTATCAACATCACCACTTATATATTGTAATGGTAAAGAATAAGCTGCTCCTGTAATGTTACTATTAACTAAAGCATCATTACTATTATTATTTACAGTAATTGTAAAGTTAATTACATCGCCTGCGGTACTTACTTGAGCAACATCTGAAATAACATCAAGTTGGACATATTGCCCATTTACATTAATTGTTGTCATTAAAAATGACGTGATAAAAAAGAGAATTAATTTTTTCATAATGAGATTGTTTAATTGGCTTACAAAAATACTATATATTTTAAGGAATATTTTTTTGATTTTAACATTTAATATTTCAAAAATAGTTATAATTCTAGTTAAAACTGTATTAAAATGATATTTGTATTCATTTATTGCTTATTTGATTGGTTTTATTGAGAATTTGAATAATATAAAGTGCGAAAATAAATGACTTTTTTGATTGAAAGTGTTAGCTAGTTAACATTTTTTAATAATATTTATGAAAATTTATATAATTTTTTTCGTTAAAAATAAAGTATATTTGTAGTCTGAAAAATATAATTTTTTAAATTAAATTAGCTTCAATTAAATGAAAGAATTACTTAAAAAATACGAAAATAAAAAACCTGAAATTGTGTTTCATTGGCAAGATCAAGAAACTGAAGCTGAAGGTTGGACAGTAATAAACTCACTACGTGGCGGCGCAGCTGGCGGCGGAACAAGAATGCGTAAAGGCTTAGACATGAATGAAGTACTCTCTCTAGCAAAAACAATGGAAGTGAAATTTACTGTTTCTGGCCCAGCAATTGGCGGTGCAAAATCAGGTATTAATTTCGACCCACAAGACCCTCGAAAAAGAGGTGTTTTAGAACGTTGGTATAAAGCAGTTACACCTTTATTAAAACATTATTACGGAACTGGCGGAGATTTGAATGTAGATGAAATTCATGATGTAATACCAATTACCGAAAGCTGTGGCGTTTGGCATCCACAAGAAGGGATTTTTAATGGGCATTTTAAGCCTACCGAAGCCGATAAAATTAACAGAATTGGACAATTACGAATGGGCGTAATAAAAGTATTGGAAGATACGAAATACACACCTGATTTATCTAAAAAATATACAGTAGCAGACATGCTTACTGGTTACGGAACCGTACAGGCCGTAAAACATTATTACGATATTTATGGCGGAAGCATTAAAGGTAAAAGGGCTATTGTACAGGGTTTTGGTAACGTTGGTTCTGGCGCTGCATATTATTTAACCCAATTAGGTGTCAAAGTAGTTGGTATTATTGATCGAGTTGGTGGTGTTATAAAGGAAGATGGTTTCTCTCTAGAAGAAATGACTGAATTATTCAAAAATAAAGATGGAAATACGCTAGTTTCAGATCAAATGATTCCTTTTGAAGAAATGAACGAACGCATTTGGAAATTACCCGCAGAAATTTTTATTCCTGCAGCAGCTTCAAGATTAATTACCAAAAATCAAATTACACAACTTATAGAAACTGGTTTAGAAGTAATTTCTCCAGGAGCTAATGTGCCTTTTGCGGATAAAGAAATTTTCTTTGGACCAATAATGGAATATACCGATAAAAAAGTAAGTTTATTGCCCGATTTTATATCTAACTGTGGTATTGCCCGTGTTTTTGCTTATTTTATGGAGAATAGAATTGACCTACCTATGAAAGATGAAGAGATTTTTATGGATACGTCAACTATTATTAAAAATGCATTACAAAATGCTTACAATATTAATCAGAGCAAAACAGACATTTGTAAAACTGCATTTGAAATTGCCCTTAAAAAATTAATATAAAATTATTTAATTATATTCAATAAATCAACACATGAATCCATTTAAATACTTTTTAGGAGATAGTCCAATATGGTATAAGTCCACCATTATATTTTTTTTACTTTTTAATATCTTTTCCGTTTATGTATTTGGAAAATCGGTTACTGCTTGGATATTTATAGCAGAATTCATATTTACGCTAGCAATGGCTTTAAAAGCTTATCCTCTTTTAGCAGGTGGATTGTTAGCAATACAAGCAATTTTCTTAAAATTAACTACGGCAAAAAATGCATATCACGAAGTAGAGCAAAATTTAGAAGTCATTCTACTTTTGGTATTCATGGTTGCTGCAATTTATTTTATGAAGCCATTACTTATGTATATATTCTCTAAAGTTTTTACTAAAGTGAAATCTAAAATGGGTTTATCTATATTATTTGTAGCAATATCCGCAGTATTATCTGCATTTTTAGACGCTTTAACCGTAACCGCAGTATTAATTAGTGTTGGTGTTGGTTTCTATGGCGTATATCATAAAATTCATTCTAGCGATGCTGATTGTGATCATGATGGCACAATAGACAAAAAACAATTAAGTGGAGAAACCTTAGATAAATTTCGTAGTTTTTTACGAAGCTTAATCATGCATGGTGTTGTTGGTACTGCACTTGGTGGTGTAATGACCTTAGTTGACGAACCACAAAATTTATTAATTGGCGAACGTTTGGGCTGGAATTTTAACGAGTTTTTTATGCAAATGAAAATAATTACAGTACCTGTTTTCTTTGCAGGAATTCTAACTACAATCCTTATAGAAAAATTTAAACTTTTTGGTTTTGGAGCGCAACTACCCGAAGTTGCTCGAAAAATAATTGAAAATTATACAGAACAAGAAGATAGAAACAGAACGCAAAAAGAAAAACACAATTTAATTGTTCAAACAATAGCTGCCATTTTATTAATTGCAGGACTTGCATTGCACGTTGCTCCTGTTGGTTTTATTGGCTTAGCATTAATTATTTTTCAAACTGCCTTTATGGGAATTACAGATGAGCATCAGCTTGGTCATGCCTTTAAAGAAACTTTGCCTTTTACTGGTTTATTAGTGGTGTTTTTTGTCATTGTAGCTATGATTCATGACCAACATTTATTTAAACCAATTATAGAATGGGCTTTGTCACTACCTATAAACCAACAACCAAGTATGTTTTATGTAGCGAACGGATTTTTATCCGCAATAAGTGATAATGTTTTTGTAGCAACTATATATATAAATGAGGTTTCAGATGCATTTAGATCTGGGAAAATAACTCGTGAGCAATATGAAGCACTAGCTATCGCAATTAATACAGGTACTAATTTACCATCGGTTGCAACACCAAACGGACAAGCTGCATTCTTGTTTTTATTAACATCCACACTAGCACCTTTAATTAAGTTAGATTATATGAAAATGGTTAAAATGGCCCTACCTTATACTATTGTACTTGGCGGAGTTGGTTATACCTGTGTAAAATACCTTTTATAATCAACAAACAATTATTTCTATTTTTAAACGTTAACATCTTATAAATAAAATTTTAAATGAACTTATTACTCTTCTTACAAACCGATATTGCAACCGATACTGAGAAAACACTATCCATCTATAGTTTAATTATGGAAGGCGGTACTGGTGGAAAAATAATTATGGCATTACTAGCTGTACTTTTAACCGTTGCTATTTTTATTTATTTTGAACGTCTTTTTGCCATAAAAGCAGCCTCAAAAGTGGATAAAAATTTTATGAGCCAAATAAAAGACAATGTATCTAGAGGAAGGATTGAAGCCGCACGTATGTTATGTGCACAACAAACCAAATCAGCCGCTGCAAAATTAATTGACAAGGGTATATCAAGAATAGGAAAACCTTTGGAGGATATAAATACTGCTATTGAAAATGCGGGTAGGTTAGAAATCTATAAATTAGAAAAAAATGTGAGTGTTTTAGCAACCATTTCTGGCGCTGCACCAATGATTGGTTTTTTAGGTACGGTTATTGGAATGATTATTTCTATATTCGAAATCGCAAATGCAGGCGGATCAATTGATATTAAAACAATGGCAGATGGTTTATATACTGCAATGACAACCACCGTTGGAGGTTTGGTTGTTGGTATTATTGCTTACATTGCTTATAATCACTTAGTGGTTAAAACCAATAAAGTAGTATATCAAATGGAAGCGCAGTCGGTTGAATTTTTAGATCTATTAAACGAACCTATTTAAGATGAATATACGCGGTCGAAATAAAGTAACTCCGGAATTCAATATGTCATCCATGACAGATATTGTATTCTTACTATTAATCTTTTTTATGATTGCTTCTACCCTAGTTTCTGCGGAAGCAATTGATTTATTATTACCAAAATCGTCTAGTAAAACAACACAAAGCAAAAGTGTATCGGTTAGTATTAATAAAAAATTACAATACTTTGTTAATCGTAAAAGAGTTTCGAAAGGACAATTAGAACGAGAAATTTTAGCAAAAATTGGTAAAGGAAAAACAGGTAGAAGTATTACACTTAGAGTGGAAGAAAATGTAGCAATGAAACACGCTGTTTATGTGATGGATATTTGTAATAAAAATAGAATTAAATCCTCTTTGGCGGTAAGAGTAAAATAAATTACTATGAATTTTTTAGACACTACATATAAAAGGAAATCGGCAATTATCACCAGTATTTTAATGCTTTTAGTAGTATTACTATTATTTGCTTTTGGTTTAGGGTATAAAGATCCACCAGATGAATATGGAGTAGAAGTAAATTTTGGCTACACCGATGCTGGTAGCGGTAATAACATAACGTCAACCCAACAAGTAAAAACAGATCCTAACCCACAAAAACAACAGGAAGAAGCACCCGAAAAAGAAACGCCAGTTGAAGCAGTAAAACCAGTAGAGACCAAAACAGAAGAAGTAATCACTCAAGATACCGAAGATGCTCCAGAAGTAAACACAGAACCTGTTAAAGAAACGGTAACCAAAACTACTTCTGAGCTTGTTAAAGAAGAGCCCGTTAAAGAAACGCCTGCTCCTCCAAAACCAGATAAAAGTACTACCGATGCTTTAAATAGTATCTTAAATGGTGTTAGTAATGATGGTACTTCAACAACTGGCGATGGAGATTCAGATAAAGCAGGAAACCAAGGCAACATTAACGAAAACCCTTATGCAACAAGTTATTACGGTAGTGGAAGTGGTAATGGTAGCGGACATGGGCTTAACGGAAGAAATAAATTAGGCTACAAAAAATCACTACAAAATTGTAATGAAGAAGGAAAAGTTGTTGTGAAGATTTTTGTAAACCAAAATGGAAAAGTAACCAAAACTACTATTCAACAAAGTGATGACCCTTGTTTAAATGTTGCTGCAAAAAAAACAGCAATGTCCTATAAATTTAATGCAGATTCTAAAGCGCCAAGAACGCAAACAGGCTTTGTGGTTGTTAATTTTAGTCTTGGAAAATAAATAAAATAGTAAAATTGCCAAACAATACATCAAAAAAAACTCCTTACCAACAAACTTTAGATTGGATGTTCTCAAGGTTACCAATGTACCAAAGGCAAGGTGAAAATGCTTTTAAAAAAGATTTAACAAATAGTATTTCTTTTGCAAAACACTTAAAAAACCCAGAAAAAAAAATAAAAACCATCCACGTTGGCGGCACAAATGGCAAAGGCTCTACTAGTCACATTATTGCATCTATTTTACAAGAGTCTGGTTTAAAAGTTGGTCTGTATACTTCTCCTCACTTAAAAGATTTTACAGAAAGAATTCAAATTAATGGAGAAGAAATTAGGAAAAATTGTGTTATAAATTTCATAAAACGTAATAAAGCCTTTTTAGAAAAACAGAAGCTTTCTTTTTTTGAAATGACCGTAGGCTTGGCATTTGACAATTTTGCAAAAAACAAAGTAGATATTGCAATCATTGAAGTGGGTCTTGGTGGGCGATTAGATTCTACAAATATTATTAATCCGTTAGTATCTGTAATTACCAATATTAGCTTAGATCATACCCAATTTTTAGGAAATACATTAAAAAAAATAGCTTTTGAAAAAGCAGGTATCATAAAAAAAAATACACCTATAGTAATAGGTGAATATCAAGAGGAAGTTTTCTCCGTATTTAACAAAATCGCAAAAGAAAAAAATGCTCCTTTATTTTATGCATCAAATTTAATAGCAAAAATATATAAGTCGGATTTAAAAGGTAGTTATCAAAAAAACAATATAAAAACTGCAATTCAAACCATAAAATTGTTACAAAACCAAGGTTTTTTCATAACAAATTTACATATAAAAAATGGCTTACTAAATAGTATAAAAAACACAAACCTAAAAGGGCGTTGGCAATTATTAAAAAAAACACCCAAAGTTATTTGTGACACTGCACACAATAAAGAAGGACTTAAATATGTCTTAAAACAATTAAATAAGGAAAAATACACGAACCTTCATATTGTACTTGGTGTCGTTAATGACAAAAAGTTAGAAACCATTTTACCATTATTTCCAACAAATGCAACATATTATTTTTGTAAACCAAATATTCCTCGTGGTTTAAATGCAACATTATTAAAAGAAGATTCTCAAAAGTACAAACTATTAGGAGAAAAATATAGTTCTGTAAATCAGGCATATAAAAATGCTTTAAAAAATTCTCAAACTAGTGATTTAATATTTATTGGAGGAAGTACTTTTGTTGTTGCAGAGGTAGTTTAACAAAACTTGAAAAATTATGTAACTATTCACCCAAAAATTAAAATTAATAAAATCACATCATAAGATTTCATGTCAAAATGACATTTAATTGGCTTGTTGTTTCTAATTATTATGTTTAATTTAATGGCTTGAAAGAGTCGATTTTTATAGCGATAATAGCACGTTTGGAAAAGCGTTTAAACAAACTTGAAAAGAGAGAGAACGTCTATTGAAAGATAGGTTGTCAAAATACGAAAATCCCAAGAATAGTAATAACAGTAGTCTTTCATCATCTCAAGACCTAAATAGAAAGACAAAAAGTTTACGAAAGAAATCCAATAAAAAAGTAGGTGGGCATAAAGGAAGTAAGTTGTTGAAAGTTACTAATCCCACTAAAACTATTCTGCACAATATTACAATATGTGAATGCTGTAAAACATTATTGCCAAAAGTAAGGTGAAATCAAATCAAGACAACTATTTGATATTCCAAAAATAAAAATTGAAGTGACTCAACACCAAATAATAAGTAAAGTTTGTAGGAGTTGTGGCAAGAAAAACAAATCGAATTTTCCTGATAATTTAGTACAAGAAGCACAATATGGTAATACTATAAAAGCATTTGTTGTTTATTTACAGAACTATCATATGTTACTATTTAAAAGATGTTCAGAACTTATTTATGATCTAGTAGGGCATAAAATATCCGAAGGAAGATTAGCAAATTCTCAAGTTAAAAGTTATAATAATCTTGAAAATTATGAAACAGAGATAAAGAAATTATTACTAAAGTCAAGTGTATTACACGCTGATGAAACAGGTATAAGGTTGCATGGAAAATCTCACTGGATGCACGTTTTAAGTAATGAATTTATAAGTTACTTTGGATATCATAGTAAAAGAGGTAAAGAAGCAATAAATGATTTTAATATTATACCAATTTACAATGGAAATTTAGTACACGATAGATTTGCTAGTTATACCTGTGAGCATAGTATTTGTAATGCACATATATTAAGAGAACTACAATTTTTACGAGAAACTAAAAACTTATAATGGGCAAGGAATTTATCCAATTTATTAGTTGGCATACATCCTAAAATAAAACAAGGAAAGATATATTCTTTAAAAGAATACGAAAGAACCGTTTGGCAATTTGAAAAACTAATAAGCCCAATAATCCGAAATTACAACAAGGTTTATACTAAAACAAAAGAAGAAAAACTTGCTTTTGCATTAGAAAAACACAAGCATCTTTTTTTGAAATTTGTAAAATATAAAGAAATTCCTTTTTGATAATAATCAAGCAGAAAGAGACTTGCCGATGATTAAAGTAAAACAAAAAGTATCAGGTTGTTTTAGAAAACCCAATTATGCTGATTATTTTGCTAGAATAAGAGGTTACATCACTACTTTAAAGAAAAACAAGTAAGATGTACTTGTGAATATTCAAAATTCTTTTGACGGAAAATCTTTTTTGCCACATTTTTGATGAATAATTAAAAAATTATTTTAATTATTTCTGAAATATCTTTGTCAAATTAAAAAACTAAACTATATTTGCACTCGCAATTATTAGGGCGATTAGCTCAGTTGGTTCAGAGCACCTCGTTTACACCGAGGGGGTCGGGGGTTCGAATCCCTCATCGCCCACAAAACTTCACCTTTTGGTGAAGTTTTATTTTATAAATTAATATTTAAAAACAAGGTCGCGTACCTTAAAATTTAACACATTATGCCTGTAAAAATTAGATTACAAAGACACGGAAGAAAAGGAAAACCATTTTATTGGATAGTAGCAGCTGATTCTCGCTCAAAAAGAGACGGTAAACTATTAGAAAAAATGGGTACCTATAACCCAAACACAAACCCTGCAATTATTGAACTAGATGTAGATACTGCTGTAAAATGGTTACAAAACGGAGCACAACCAACCGATACTGCTAGAGCACTATTATCTTATAAAGGTGCTTTATTAAAAAACCATTTAGCTGGAGGTGTTCGTAAAGGCGCACTAACTGAAGAACAAGCTGAAGAAAAATTCAATGCTTGGTTAGAAGAAAAAGGCGAAAAAATTACTGGAAAAGTAAATGGTTTAACAAAAGCGTCCGAAGATGCTAAAACGAAAGCTTTAGAAGTAGAAAAAGCTGTAAACGAAGCTCGAATTGTAGCTAACACTCCAGTTGTTGAAGAAGTAGAACCACAAACGGATAGTGAAATTGTAGCTACCAATAACGAAGAAGAATAGTACTAAACTATTTAAAAAAAACATATAAAACCTGACTTTTTTAGTCAGGTTTTTTTTATATATTTAACTTATGATTAAAGAGGACTGTTTTTACCTTGGCATAATTGCAAGAAAACATAGTTATAAAGGGAAAATTGTTATTGTTATAGATAGTGATGAACCTGAGCTATATGCAAATATTGATGCTGTATTTATTGAAATTAATAGTAAACTTATTCCCTATTTTATTGAAGAAATTAAACTTCAAAAAGGAAATCAATTACGTATTAAATTTGAAGATATAGATTCCGAAGAAGATGCAGGTGTACTATTAAAAAGACCAACCTTTTTACCTTTAAGCTTATTACCTAAATTAGAAGGTAATAAATTTTATTATCACGAAGTAATTGGTTTTGATCTGGAAGATATTAATTATGGGCATGTTGGTAAAATTACCGCCGTTAACGACAATTCATCACAAGCTTTTTTTGTCATACAGCATAATACCAATCAAGTATTAATTCCAATTATTGATACTTTTCTTAAAAAAATAGATCGAAAAAATAATAAAATAATAGTTACTACTCCAGAAGGCTTAATTCAAATGAATCTAGAAGAATCTTAAATGTCTTTTCAATTCAAACAATTTACAATTCAGCAAGATAAAACCGCTATGAAAGTTGGTACCGATGGCGTGCTTTTAGGAGCTTGGACATCTTTAGAATCTAATCCTAATTCTATTTTAGACATAGGCACAGGTACAGGTTTAATAGCACTTCAACTAGCACAACGAAGTGATTCGGAAATAATAGATGCTATTGAAATTGAAAATAACGCCTTTGAACAAGCGGTTGCAAATTTCGAACAATCTAAATGGAATAATCGCTTGTATTGCTACCATGCTTCGTTAAAACAATTCACACAAGAGTTAGAAGAAAAATACGATTTAATTGTGTCAAACCCTCCATTTTATAACGAACATTCTGTAAGTGATAATAATGCGAGGAATAAAGCAAGGTCAACATCCTCCTTATCTTTTGAAGAATTAATAAAATCTGTTTCTAAACTACTTAATGCAAATGGTGTTTTTTCTGTTATTATACCTTACAAAGAAGAAATGAATTTCTCATCTATCGCTAAAAAAAATCATTTATTCCCTACACGAATTTGCCATATTAAAGGAACTAATGACTCTTTAATCAAGCGAAGTTTAATGGAATTTGAATTTACTGAAAAATCATTTGAAATTTCGGAATTAACCATTGAGATTGAACGGCATTTTTACACAAAAAAATATACGAATTTAGTTAAAGATTTTTATTTGAAAATGTAATATAATTACAAGTAATATCAAATTAATCAACCGTAATTTCCAAACCATCATAAGCTAAGAATACATTTCTAGGTAGTTGCTTTTCAATAACTTTATGAAAACCCAACTTATGACTTATATGTGTAATGTATGCACGTTTAGGCTTGACTTTTTCAATTAAATTAAGTGCTTGTTGTAAGTTATAGTGCGTTGGATGTTCTTTAATTTGTAACGCATTAATAACTAAAACTTCTAAATCTAACAACTTATTTTTTTCAGTTGCAGAAATATAACTGACATCAGTTAAGTATGCTATTTTATTAAACCTAAAGCCGAAAATTGGTAAATTCCCATGAACAACTTCAATAGGCACTACGGATATGTTATTTAGTTGAAAAGGAGTGTTTTTTATAGTATTTATAGTAACTCCAGGTGCGCTTTTATACTTGTTTTCGGTAACAAAAACATATGCAAATCTTCTTTTTAAATCTTCCAAAACACGTTTACTTACATAAATAGGAAGATCTCCATATCGTTGTGTAAAAGGTCTAATATCATCAAAACCCGCTGTATGATCTGAGTGTTCATGAGTATACAATATAGCTTCAATTTTAGTAATATTTTCACGTAACATTTGCTGTCTAAAATCTGGCCCACAATCAATAATATAATTGCAATTGTTCCATGAAATTAAGACAGACGAACGAAGACGCTTATCTCGTTTATCCGTTGATAGACAAACATCATTATTACTGCCAATAACAGGTATTCCCTTAGATGTTCCTGTTCCTAAAAATAGTAACTTCATAATAAGCTAGGCAAGATTCAAGTTACAAATGCAACTTTTGGTTAAACAATAATTTATTCATTA
>CAZOQL010000056.1:0-15401 GCA_964582005.1 uncultured Flavobacteriaceae bacterium
TGTTGATTCTCTTAATTCTAAAATTTCTTGAATTAATTTTTCATAAATAACTTCATTAACTTCTTGAATAAAAACTACAATATATGAAACTTCAAATGCATATAGTTTTCTATCTAATCTATCATCAGTTAGTAATTTAAAAATTAGCCTAAATGGATACAATTGAAAAACTTTATTAGTTCCGCTATGAGGATGTTGAAACTGAACACCCCAAATCATAGCAAGAAATATTTTTGAGGACTTTTCTTTATCTTCAATATTTTTCAGAAAAAGGTTTCCTAAAGGACTATACATAAATCTATCTTCACCATTTATTTTTGCCTGATATCCAAACATATAATATGAAAGTTGATTAATTTTATGGTTGATTGCATCCAATGGCATTTTTGGGTTTCTCTCACTATATAGACCAACTTCTTTAAGTTTTAAATTTAACTTTGCCTTTTCATCCTTTGAAATTGCTGTTTTAGAGTATGATTTTAAAAACTCAGCAACAGTACATAATAGGTTGAAATCACTACTGTGTCGATATAAAATCCACTTTTTACTATCTATTCTTAAGGTCATTATGATATATGAATTTGTTCAACAATTTTTTTTATTAATAATGGTGGAATGCATTCTCCAATGGATTTTCTAATTAGTAATTCATTTGTATCATCTGGAATATTCCAGTTTGTAGGTAATGATGATAAAATCATTAATTCCAAAGGAGTTAAAACTCTCGCATCAGAATATAATCCATTTGGTAATTTTCTACCAGGATGAACATTTAATTGAGAACTAATAGCATCATTTCTCATAGTAATTGTAGGAGCAGGTTCGTCCCATTTCATTCGTCTATATGTTGTCATATAACTCTTTATTTTATCTCCATTCTCTTTAACAGGATAATGGACACTATTTTCAAATGCTGTTTTTCCTGTTGGAGTATTTTTCATCCATAAAATATGACGGTCAGAGTGTTTTCTTGCAAAATGCCATTTGATATTTGATTTTTCACTTGCTTCAAGGCTTGGCAAGTGAGATATTGCATCTTCTACAGTTACAATATCTTCACTTTTTGGGTTATTCCATTTTGTTCCTTTTTTATACATTTTCACAATTGCTCTTATTCTTTTCTGTGGTACTCCAAAAAGTGATGAATCATATTCTTGTGCTTCAATAATATATTCATCTTTAAAGAGCATATTTAAAATATCAACCACATTTAATAATTGTTTTTGAAACGGAAGTAACAGTTTAAAGAATGTAGGTACATTTTCAATCAAAATGTACTTAGGGTTCTTTAATTTTATAAATTCAATTACCTTAAATACAAGGTAATTTCTTTCATCCATTAGCATTTGGTCAACATTTCTATTTTTACCTGCTACACTCATTCCTTGACAAGGAGGAGAAGCAATTAAAAAGTCCAAATTATCAGGAGTATGTTTAATGATTTCTTTGAAAATACTATCATCTTGGATATCGCCAGTAATCATATGAGAATCTTTATATAAAGACCTATATAAATTAGCCCTTTCTTCTAAAAGTTCATTTGCTACGACAATTTTTATATCAATGTCTTCAAGAAATGTTTCTGCAATTCCTGCACTTGAAAAAAGTGAAACTCCTATCATTGTTTAAAATTTATTTGTCCTTGTGTAATATTTCTTTCTTTATAGTAGTTTGCCTTTTCATTAGCAAGTTCTAGAACTTCTTTAGTGTTTTCTTGTTTAAATATCAATTCTGCTATTTTTTCACTCAAAAATTCTTTTTTAAGTTCAATGATATCTAGTTTGAATAAACTTGCTAATTTGGGTAAAATTTCTTCAGGAATATTCCTTTTATGATTTTCAATTTTGGATAATGTAGATTGGTCAATATCTAATGCTGCCGCAAGTTTGGTCAGTGTAAGGTTATTTTCTATTCTTAGTTGATGTATATATTCTCCAATAGTTTCTTTCATTGCCTTGAATTATTTTTCTTGACGATTTTGTCAAAAATACTAAAAGTTTTAATTTCTTACTGCATTTTTTGGAGAATTTTACTCTTTTATTTTTTTGTATTGGAATTTAGTGTTGGCAAAAAAAAATAAATGTGTAAAATGTGCGGTTGGCTCGTTCTGGTATGAAACACAACAAATAAATAAACGATCGTTTCAATGTCGTTTATAAATTGTTATAGGTAGTAAAGTTAGCGAAAATAATTGATAAAGTCAAGTGATTTTTCATACTTTTAATTATTAGTCCTTTTTAAATTTCATTGTTTACCTTTGCGGTATTATCTAATGAATACAAACAAGGTAACATATCCTAAAACTGGCTATTTTTCTAAAATAGTATTAGACTATCTTTCTAAAGACGAGAAAGTTGCTCCATTATATGGAAATTTTCCAAATATAAAAGGTTTCAAAAAACAATTTTTAAGTAAAGGAAAATTATTTTCTACCCAAACAAGAAAAACCCTTGTTACCTCGCTAAAAAAACAATATAAAAACACCAATACCTCTACAGCAACTCTAAATAATATTGATCTTTTAGAAAAGGAAAATACCTTTACCATTACCACTGGTCATCAATTAAATTTATTTACTGGTCCGCTGTATTTTTTGTATAAAATAATGACTACTATTAATTTATGTGAACGATTAAAAAAAGAATTCCCAAAACAAAACTTTGTACCAATCTATTGGATGGCAACCGAAGATCACGATTTTGAAGAAATTCACTATTTTAATTTTAAAAATAAAAAAATTAGCTGGAACAAAAACAGCAAAGGCGCCGTTGGCAGATTAGCAACACACGGTTTAGCAGAGGTTTGTAACGAAATGGAACTTTTATTTGGTATTGGTAAAAATGCTAAAAAATTAATTGCTCTTTTTAAAAAAAGCTACTTAAATAACCATAATCTTAGTGATGCTACGCGTTTTTTAACTAACGAATTATTTAAAGAGTATGGCTTAGTTGTTTTAGATGCAGATGATAATATGTTAAAAAAACAATTTATTCCTTTTGTTAAAGATGAATTAATATCTCAAACTGCCCATGATGAAGTAATAAAAACAAATAAAGAACTAAATAAAAATTATAAAATTCAAGTAAACCCTAGGAAAATCAATTTATTTTATCTAAACGACAATTTAAGGGAAAGAATAATTTTTAATAACAATAAATATCAGATTAACAATACCGAAATTGAATTTAGCAAAACAGCCATACTTCAAGAATTAAAAAAACATCCAGAACGTTTTTCACCCAATGTTATTATGCGACCCCTATACCAAGAAGTCATCTTGCCCAATTTATGCTACATTGGCGGTGGCGGAGAAATAGCGTATTGGCTAGAATTAAAATCATATTTCGAAAAAGTTGGTGTTGTTTTTCCTATTTTATTATTGCGTAATTCTGTTTTACTAATAAACGGAAAACAACATCGAAAATTAGATAAATTAGGTATTACTAAAGATGAACTCTTTTTAAAACAAAACGACTTACTAAATAAAAAAATCACAGAATTATCCAATCTTAATTTAGATTTCGCCAAACAAAAAGATTTTTTACAAAAGCAATTTGAATATTTAAAAAAAATTGCCAAACAAACAGACAAATCTTTTATTGGCGCTGTAAAAGCACAAGAAAAAAAGCAATTAAATGGCCTTACTAACTTAGAAAAAAGACTTTTAAAGGCAGAAAAAAGAAAACTTAAAGAGATAGCGAATCGTATTATTTTAGTACAAGACCAGTTATTTCCAAATCAAAATTTACAGGAACGCGCACTTAATTTTTCTGAATTATACCTTGAATATGGTGACACTTTAATTCCAACATTAAAAAAACATTTAAAACCTTTAGATTTAGAATTTACCATTTTGAGTTTGTAAAGCTCCACACAAAAATGTATAGAAATTCACAAAACTTACTGTTTAAAATTTTCGATTTCTATATTTTTAGTAATATACATGTTGCTTTAGTAACTTTTTGTTTAACTAAAATTACTTTACTAGAATTTGGCATATCTGAAAATGAAACGGCTCTTTTTGTATTCTTTGCAACGATATTGTCCTATAATATAATTCGATTTTTACGAATTAATACCATTAAAAATTGGCATAACAATTGGTTAATTAAAAATAAAAAACAATTAATAATCTTATCATTAATTGCATTATTTGGTTTAGCTTACTTATTGTTTCAGCTTCGGTTTAAAGCAATTTTAGTATTAATACCATTCACATTAACTATCATTTTTTATGTATTTCCTATAGAGAAATACTCTTTAAGGAATGTTGTTGGATTAAAAATTTTTTTAATTGCTGTTTCTTGGGCAGGAATAACAGTATTGTTCCCTTTAATTCAAAATAATATAACACTAAGAATAACAGATTGGATTACATTTACACAGCGTTTTCTGTTGGTAGTTGTACTAACCATTCCGTTTGATATAAGAGATGTGAATTATGATGTAATGTCCTTAAAAACATTGCCACAACAATTTGGAATTCAAAAATCAAAAATAATTGGTATCGTGTTTCTTAGTGTGTTCTTTTTTCTTGCGTTTATTAAACCTGAGTTAGAAATAACATCCTATTTTAATCTTTTTATTATTACAACTTTAAGTGGTGGATTACTTTTAAAAGTAACTACAAATCAATCCAAATATTATAGTGCATTTTTAGTAGAAAGTATCCCTATAATTTGGTTTATTCTTTTATGGATGACTTCCTAAACCTGTATATGTAGCATCAGGATGCACAACCCATTCGGAATCTGTTGCATTTGTACCTGCGGAACTTAACCAATTGGTATTTCCATTAATAATGGTAGGTTTTCGCGTTAATACATGGTCTTTTGTAGCTTCAATAATCGCAGCAACATCCCAAGCGTTACCTGGATTATCTCCTTTAATCCCAATAACATCTAGTAATTTACCATTATATAATAGTTCTATATAATCGTTTCCAGAAAAATTCATGATTGAACTCGTAAAGTCTCCTTGCGTTTGTATGGTAGCATTCGCCGAAGGATGATGAACCACAAATACATCGTTAGCATTTAAAGTGCCCGATAAGGTAAAAATGTTTCCAAAAGTATTTCCATTGGAATATATTGCTATAGAAAAATCGGACATATTAATTACTAAATTGAATGGGTTGTAAATTTCAACATACTTATCATTTCCCGAAGAACCTTTGCCATATTCCGAAAAAAACAAACTTTCTGGTGTAACCTTTTGTTTATCTAAAGCCATCCATTCCATTCCGTTATAATATTCAAAGCGATGGTTTTCTTTATTATATATAAATAAACCTTCTGGTGGAGTTACTATATTATTTCTTTGAGAATCATTTAATCGTGGTAATAAAACCCCTTTTGAGTTAGATTCTACCTCAAAAATTGTGTTATTATTCAGTGATGTTGTTCCAATTCCCACTTGAGAAAAGCTACTAACCTGAGTTCGACCTACATATTTGATTTTCATAATCCCAAGAAAAGGTGAGATTTGAAATGAAAATTTAAAGGAATATCTAGATATTTCAAAAATTATTCATGAAAAAGATTACTTTTTCTTGGGGTTTCCTTCGGATTTGATGAATTTTTCCCAATTATTGCCAAATTCTCTTAAACTAACCAGTTAGTCCTTCGATAATTTGACTTCAAATTGAATAAAAATTCATTCAAACTGAAAACAAATATTAGGCCGAACTCAGGTTACTAGATATGTATCCAAGAAAAACAATTAAATATATTTTTTTAATGCTAGTTATTGTTAGACTATAAAAAAAGAAGCTAATAAATTAGCTTCTTTTTTAAATATTTTATTAACAATGTGTTATCCAATAAATTTGGACATTTTTTGTTTTTCTTCGGCAGCCAATTCTACATCAACTAAAATACGACCGCTATGTTCATCGGTTATAATTCTTTTACGCATGGCAATTTCCATTTGTCTTTGTGGTGGAATTGTAAAGTACGAACCTGCAGCAGCACCTCTTTCAACAGCTACAACAGCCATGCCGTTACGTACATTCGTTCTAATTCTTGTATAAGCAAGTAATAAACGCTCTTCTATTAATTTACTAAATTCTGCCGATTTTTTATTTAAAACCTTTTCTTCTTTTTCGGTTTCTTTCATAATTTCATTTAACTCATTTTTTTTATGGGTTAAATGTACTTCTAAATCGGTTAATTTTTCTTTAGAGCCTACCATTACCTCTTCTTTATGCACAATTTTAGCATTAAATTCTCTAATATGCTTTTCGGCTAATTGGATTTCTAATTCCTGAAATTCTACTTCTTTAGATAAAGAATCAAACTCTCTGTTATTACGGATGTTTTTTTGTTGTTCAGTGTATTTTTTCATTAACACATTAGACTCTTCTATTCCGTTTTTTTTATCACTTATTGCGGTATTTAATTCTTCAATATCTGAAGAAAAATTATCTAAGCGCTTATGTAAACCAGCTATTTCATCTTCTAAGTCTTCTATTTCTAATGGAAGTTCTCCACGTGTATTCTTAATTTCATCGATTCTTGAATCAATTAATTGTAAATCATATAAAGCTCTTAGCTTTTCTTCTACAGTAACTTCTTTCTTTTTTGCCATTATAAATAGTTAATAGGATTTGTATTTTTTTCTGCTAAAATGACTGCAAAATTACTACTTTTTTTATTAAGATAGTCTACTAAAAGGTTTTTTGTGAATTGTTCACTTTCGTAATGCCCAATATCGACTAAAAGAATTTCCTCTTCTGCTTTAAAAAAATCATGGTATTTCAAATCTGCCGTCACATAAACATTTGCTTTTAATTGTTTCGCTGCTTCAATTGCAAATGCTCCCGAACCACCTAAAACAGCTACCTTTTGAATGTTTTTATTTCTTAATTTGGAATATCTAACACCTTTTGCGTTAAACTTCATTTTTACTAATTGTAAAAAATCTTTTTCGGTCATAGCCGACGAGAATTCCGCAAGCATACCCATACCAATCTTAGCGTCACTTTTATTTGGAATTAAAAATTGTCTTTTTTGCAATCCTAAAATAGCACACATTTTTGCAGAAACACCATCAAAAGAATTATCTAAAGCGGTATGCATACTATAGATTGCTATGTTGTTTTTTATTGCTTTTATTGCGACACGCTCTACGTAATTAGAGCCGTTAATTTTTTTTAAACCACTAAATATTATTGGATGAAAACTAACAATTAAATTGCATTTTTTTTCAATCGCTTCCTCTACCGTAATTTCTAAAGTATCTAACGACACTAAAATATTAGTGATTTCTGTATTATAATCACCAACTAACAAACCAACATTATCAAAATTTTCTGCTTGTGACAAAGGCGCAAGTTCTTCTAAATAATTGGTGATTTCTTGAATTTTCATTGGTTGGGGCTTGTTTCTAAAAATTAAAGCTCACTATTCATTTCTTTTAACTTCTCGGTGTTTTCTGCTAACTCTAATGCTTCTACAATTTTATGAATATCGCCATTAATTATATTACTCAAATCATATAAAGTTAAGCCAATTCTATGATCGGTAACTCGACCTTGTGCGTAATTATAGGTTCTAATTTTTGCAGATCTATCGCCTGAAGAAACTAAGGAATTTCTTTTGGCAGAATCGGCTTCTAATTTTTTTTGTAATTCCATTTCATAAATACGAGAACGCAATACTTTAAAAGCTTTATCTTTATTTTTGTGTTGTGATTTTTGATCTTGACATTGTGCTACAATCCCTGATGGAATATGTGTTAAACGCACTGCCGAATAGGTTGTATTAACCGATTGTCCACCTGGACCAGACGAACAAAAATAATCTACTCGAACATCACTTGTTTTAACCTCAACATCAAATTCTTCTGCCTCAGGCAAAACCATCACTGTAGCTGCAGATGTGTGTACTCTACCTTGCGTTTCGGTTTGAGGAACACGTTGTACCCGATGCACACCAGATTCAAATTTCATCGTTCCGTAAACATTATTACCTGTTAAACTAAACACAATTTCTTTAAAGCCGCCAGCGGTTCCATCACTTAAATCTTCAATTTCTAGTTTCCATTTTTTATCGGATGCGAATTTTGTATACATTCTATATAAATCGCCTGCAAAAATACTAGCTTCATCGCCACCAGTTCCTGCTCTAATTTCTACAATTACATTTTTAGCATCTTCGGGATCTTTCGGCACCATTAATATTTTAAGTTCTTCGGCAAATTTCGGTATCAGTTCTTTAGCTTCATCCATTTGCATTTTTGCCATTTCAACCATTTCGGCATCCGAACCATCGTCAATAATTTCTTTAGCTTCTTCTAAATTATTGTTGGCTTCTAAATATTCATCTCCTTTATCAACAATCGTTTTTAGATCTTTATATTCTTTATTTAATTTAACATATCGTTTTTGATCCATAATAATGTCTGGCTGAATAATCAAATCAGACACTTCATCAAAACGCTGTTTTATAATGCGTATTTTATCTATCATTTTCTTAAAATCTCTATTTTACAAAAATACTTTATTTTTTAGTATAAAATGGATTATCCCTTGATTTTGACATCCAATAGATTAATTTAAACAAAAAAACCGTTTGTAAATTACAAACGGTTTAATTATTCTATATGAACTTTAATTAAAAAATAAATCTAAGTCCAAATTGCATTTGCCAACGAGACAATAAACTTGTGTCATAAACAAATGTTTCTGTTATCGTACCATCAAATGTATAAGTTGGCACTCCAGCTACAACATTAACTCCAATTGGCTGAACTGATTTTGGTTGTTCTACAACACCCCAGTTTGAATTTAACATATTACCTGCATTTAAGATATCAATACTTAATTGGATTTTTTGCGATCCATTAATTTCATAATCCTGCATTAATTTAATATCAAATTTTGATCTCCAAGGAGAAAGTGCACCGTATCTCTCCGCATATTTACCTCTATTCTCACTTAAGTAATCATCTTGCTGAATAAACGACTCAAATGCTGCTGCTTGTCCTGCTCCTGAAAAACTCATTGCGGTTAATTCTGTAGCTGTTGGTATATACAATAAATCATTTACAATAGATCCATCATTATTTATATCACCACCATAGGTATACGAAAACCTACCTCCTTGTGCATATTCAAAAAAGGCAGAAAAAGTAGTACCCCATTTGTTATTTTTACCATATTGCCATTGTTTAGAAACAACACCAATAATTCGATGTTTATCGCCATATTTAGAATGCGTTAATACGTCATCATTTACATTACCAACTACTGGATTAAATGCAAAAGCATCTCCTGTAATTTCTGCTTCAATAGAATTAACCGATTTTGCTTCCATATAATTGTAAGCTAAATTTGCATATAATTTATTTTTAAACGATTTTTCTATTTTAAAAGTTGTCGTAAATGCATATCCTTTATTTGAATTTGTAAATACGTAGGCATTATTACTTCCGTAATCAGCACCAGCATAAACAGCTCTATCATCTGCTCCAATTAAGTTTGCAGATGGTGCTTTTAATCCCCAATTTTGAACATGAGCAGCAATTATATCTTTCGTATAAGAAAAATCAGCCGAAGCGACTAAACCATTTTTAAATTTAGTGTCTAAGCCTAAGCTCGATTTCCAAACTCTTGGCCATTCAAAATCTTTATCTACAATTTGAAAAAACACATCATCTGCACCACTTACTTGATTTCCTAACCAAACAAATGGTAAACGACCTGTAAATATACCTGTACCACCACGAAGCTGTAATGTTTTATCGCCTTTAGCATTCCAATTAAAACCAAGTCTTGGAGATATAATCATTTTATCGGTTGGTAAAACTGTTGAGTTTAATTTTACAGCATTTCCTGTAGCTGGATCAAAATAATCAATTGTATTATCTCTTGATGCACCATTGTTTGTATCTATATATTTTTGAATTAAATCCGAAGTATCAAAATACATTGGTTTATCAGCGCGTATTCCAAATGTTAGCTTAAACTCATTATTTACACTCCATTCATCTTGTGCGTAAACAGCAAATTGCCCTACATTTAATTCTGCCAATTTCCAACCATCATCCACACCAGTTCCTGCAGCAGTCAAACCATCATACCTAACTTGAGCGTTATAAAAATTAGTTGCTGTTACTCCAGAAGTATTAGCAGCATCTGCTAAAAAATCTGCAACAGAAGGATATGGTCCACCAAAACCAGGTATAAAGAAAGTACCTCTATAAGGAAACGAAAAAGTATCATAAGCGGCAAGGTTAAATGAATTTTTAAAACTAAATTTTTCAAAGTTCAATCCAAACGTCAAGTTATGTTTATCTAATAATACATTCACTTTATCTGAAATTTGAAATACTTTTTGATCTAATACATTATTAATTGAAAATGGTTCGTGACCTGCTATTATATAATTTGAACCACTACCATTTTGAATATTAATTACCGGTGCTGGTGTAGATTTAGGATCTCTATAATCATCAAAATGTGTGTAACCAATTTGGAATTTATTAGATATTTTATCCGTAAAATTAGAATTTAATTCCGTTAAAAAAGATTGGATATTATTATTCATTTTATAACCTGAATTTTCAAATTGTAATGTAGTCGCATTTGGACCTCTAAAACCAATTGCCGTTGGATGTGCTGGTTTTTCTTTGGTAGCCTTCATGAAATTATAAACAAATGCCAATTTGTGCTTGTCATTCATGTTATAATCTAATTTTACAATTCCTTTATAAGATCCTGATTCGTGAGAAAATCCTTGAATTGCACCAGTATCATATCCAACATCTTCTAACAAACCAGTGTCTGGGTTTAAAAATTGTAAATTTGCTAATGCAGTAGATACTGCTTGCATATCCGCTAAAGTAACCGATGCTTCATTTATACCTGTTGTTGCATCACCATTGTTTGGAATCCAATTTGATCCAGCGTCTGACCTATTTTCTTTTTCAAAATTTGCAAAGAAAAATAATTTGTTTTTAATAATTGGACCGCCAATACTAACTCCGTATTGTAGTTGTTTTAATTCTGGCACAAAAATAGCTTCCTTTTTAACTTTAGAACCTGTTAAGTCTTGGTTTCTATAAAACCCATAAACTGTGCCTTTAAATGTATTAGTACCACTTTTTGTAACTGCATTTACCGCAGCGCCAGTAAAACCAGACATAGACACATCATAAGGTGCTGTTGAAACTTGAATTTGTTCAATAGCATCAATAGATATTGGTTGTGATCCTGTTTGACCGCCTGGTGTTGCAGCGTCTAAACCAAATGGATTATTAAAAATAGAACCATCTAATGTAAAGTTATTAAATTGATCATTTCTTCCTCCAAAAGAACCGCCACTTGCTGTTGGATCCATTCTATAAAAATCAGCAGCTGATCGAGATATTGTTGGCATTATTCTTAATTCTTTTGCGCCAATACTCGTTTCAGAACCAGTTCTTCCACTATTAAATGTTTTGTTCTTTTTAATATCTATAACAACGGTTTCTAATTCTTCACCATCACTATTTAAAGCCGCATTCAAATTAAATGTTTGCCCTAATTGTAAATAAACACCCTCATAAGTAGCTGTTTGATAGCCAATATAACTAATTGTTACTTTGTACGGGCCGCCAACTTTCATGTTGCGAATGGCATAATTTCCACTAAATTGAGACACCGAGCCATACTTTGAACCTGTTGGCGTATGGACTGCAGCTATACTTGCTCCAGGTAAAGGCTCCTTATTCGAGTCCGTCACATTTCCGTTAATAGATGAAGTTGTCGTTTGAGAGTGCCCAAAAAAACTTACAGCTATTAAACTAAATAATACTAATACTTTTTTCATCTTGTTGTTTGGTTTATAATTTCGTGTAAAATTATGTTAAGATTATGTTAATTCAACATGAATTTTTTACAAGTTATTAACGATAAAATGTTAATTACTTTTAATTTAAAAATAATTGAATAAAAAGCCATATTATAAAGTCTATTTTGTAACTTTGATACTTATTTTTAATACTGAAAAATGAATAATCGCATAGCAGAATCCGAATTAATTTTAAATCCTGACGGAAGTATTTATCATTTAAATCTACAACCAGAAAATATTGGAGACACCATTATTTTTGTAGGTGATCAAAATAGAGTCCCTAAAGTAGCTGCACATTTTGATACCATAGAGTTTGAGACTCAGAAAAGAGAATTTAGAACTATTACTGGTTTCTATAAAGGAAAAAGACTTTCTGTTATTTCTACAGGAATAGGACCAGATAATATTGATATTGTACTAAACGAATTGGACGCTTTGGTAAATATCGATTTAAAAACAAGAACCTTAAAAAAAACGCACACTAGTCTAGATATTGTTAGGATTGGCACTTCAGGATCTTTACAAAAAGACATACCTGTTGATAGTTTTGTGTTGGCAAAATACGGTTTAGGTTTTGACGGAATGTTACACGCCTATGACTGCGAAAGCATTCTTGAAAAAGACATGGAAGATGCTTTTATTAAACATACCAATTATTGTAGTAGAAAATCAAGACCATATATTGTCAAAAATAGTAATGAGTTAGAAACCAAATTAAATTCCAACACTATTTTTTCTGGCATTACAGGAACTGCTGGCGGTTTTTATGGACCACAAGGTAGAATCTTACGACTGGCAATTCAAGATAACGAATTAAATTCTAAAATTGATTCTTTTAATTTTAACGGAACAAGAGTAACCAATTTAGAAATGGAAACCTCTGCTATTTATGGTTTAGCAAAACTTTTAGGACATAAAGCTTGCTCTATGAATGCAATTATTGCCAATAGAGCAAATGGCACTTTTAGTAACGACCCGTACAAGGTGGTAGAGAATTTAATACAATACACCTTAGATAGGCTGGTTAACTAAATTGAAGCAAATTCGCCGATAAATGGAACACCTATTAGTTATATCCTCCGTTTGGGTAGAGCCAAATTCATCGGCTGCAGGCAGTAGAATGCTACAGCTTATGGATGCTTTTCAAAAACAACATTGGAAAATCACCTATGTTAGTACTGCTGCTAAAAGTGAGTTTTCTTATGATTTATCTTTACTTGGTATTCCTACTAAAATGATTCTTTTAAACGACTCTAGTTTTGATGATTTTTTAATAGAATTACAACCAAGCATTGTCCTATTTGATCGTTTTATAATAGAAGAGCAATTTGGTTGGCGAGTAGAAGAAAAACTACCCAAAGCTTTGCGTATTTTAGATACCGAAGATTTACATTGTTTAAGAAAAACTCGCGAATTAGCACTTAAAAAAAAGATTCCTTTTATAGAAGCCGACTTGTTGCAGCAAGATATTGCAAAACGAGAAATCGCGAGCATATTGCGCTGCGATATTTCTTTCATAATTTCTACTTATGAAATGCATCTACTTGAACACATCTTTAAGATAAATACAGATTTATTATGTTACATTCCTTTTTTATTAGATAAATTAGAAACTAATTTTAAACACACAAAATCATTTAAAGACAGACAGCATATTTATTTTATAGGTAACTTTTTACACAACCCTAATTGGGACGCTGTTCTTTATCTAAAAAGAGAAATTTGGCCAAAATTATCTAAAAAAATACCTAATACCGAATTGCATATTTATGGTGCATATCCTTCAGAAAAAGTAACACAATTACAAAATAAAAAAGAACGTTTTTACATAAAAGGACGCGCTATAAATTTAGATAAAATCATCCCTAATTATAAAATTTGCCTTGCTCCCATACGATTTGGAGCTGGATTAAAAGGGAAACTTATTGAAGCTATGCAACACGGCACACCAAACATTACTACTCGCATAGGTGCCGAAGCCATGCACGATAATTTAGATTGGAGTGGCTACATTACAGATAAAACCGAAGATACTATTCAAAAAACAATTCAATTGTATACCAATGAATCTTTATGGTTACAAGCACAAAAGAATGGAGTTAAAATAATTAATCAAAATTTTAATAAAGACACTTTTACAAAAAAATTAATCCGAAAAATAACCACTACTCAAAAAAACATAACAACGCATAGAAATACAAATTTTATTGGTAATTTATTGCAACATCACACCATAAAAAGTACAAAATATTTTTCTAAATGGATTGAAGAAAAGAATAAATAATTCATTATACAATCTATTAAAATGCAAAACTCTATAGAAAGACGAAATTTTCTCAAAATATTTGTACTTTTACCAACTTATTCAACAATAATAACGAATAATTAAAGTTTAATTTATACCAAAATTAACACGCTTGAAAAAAATAATTAAAATACTATTTGTAATTAGCTTTATTGCAATTTTAATAACTGGTTGCTCTACAAGAAAAAATCGATTTTTAAATCGTGGTTTTCATGCAACTACCACAAAATACAATGTACTTTACAATGGCAAAGTGGCTTATGACGCGCAAAAAAAACAACTTGATGATCAATATGAAGATGATTTTTGGAATGTATTACCAATAGAGCCTATAAAAATAGAAGACAAATTTGCCTTGCCAATGGGACCAAGAAGCAAGCCTAATGAAGATTCAGAAGCAACAGGTGGTTTTGCTAAAGCAGAAGAAAAGGCTGTTAAAGCAGTCCAAAAGCATTCTATGAGTATTGGCGGTAAAGAGCGCAACAAACAAATTGATGACGCTTATTTTTTATTAGGGAAAGCTAGGTATTACGACCAACGTTTCGTTCCTGCCTTAGAAACTTTTAAATTTATCATACAACAATATCCAAAATCTCCTTTATTTAATACTGCTAGGATTTGGGAAGCCAAATCTCTTATCCGTTTAGGAATTGAAGACCAAGCAATTTATAATTTAAACTTATTATTAGAACTAAAAGAAATATCCGACCCTATAAAAGCAGATGCACTTACTGCAATGGCTATGGCATATACCAAGCAAGATAGCACACAACACGTTATTAATCTTTTAGATTCCACATTGCTCTACAAAACAAAAAATCACAATCAAAAAGCACGGAATTTATTTATTCTAGGTCAGTTATATCGCCAACAAAATAAAATTGACTCCTCAAATATTGCTTTTGAAAAACTCACTAAATTTAAAAAAGCTCCTTACCGCTTTAAAATTCATGCAGAATTAGAAAGAGCTAAAAATTACAATGTTAAAACCGATGATACGGAACTTGTCTTAAAATCCTTAAAAAAATTAGCTAAAAATAGAGATAATAGACCTTTTTTAGACGCTATTTATTATCAGATTGGTAAAATCTATATAACAAATAATAATACCGAAAAAGCCTTACGTTATTTTGAAAAGACACTGCGAACCAAAAAAACAAGTAAAAATCAAAAAAGCTTAGCTTATGAAGAAATTGGCAATATCTTATTTGATAAAGCTTCTTTTTTAAAAGCTGGCTCTTATTATGATAGTGTTTTAA
>CAZOQL010000057.1:0-15212 GCA_964582005.1 uncultured Flavobacteriaceae bacterium
TTGTGTAAATAAATGAGTTTTTATTCGCTGTAAAAGTGGTTGATTTTTTAACCCACTTTTCTGGTACAATTTGCTTGGAGTTCCATTTACCTTTATGTAAGTACAATCTGCCTAATTTTGCATAATCTCTTGCGCTAGCATTCAAACAACAAAATGCTTTAATGGTTTTATGCTTCTTATCATCAATACTCCAAGTCGCATTTTGCTCCATACCTAAAGGCTTCCAAATTTTTTCTTCTAGTAACTTTTCTACTTTTTTACCAGTTGCATTTTCTAAAATTAAGGCAAGTAACTGTGAGTTTACATTACTATATTGATACTGTTGATTTGCAGGTTCGTTAATTTTAATCTTACGCATTTGTTTTTTTAAATTCTTACCATAATATAGTTTCACCATTTGTCCAAATGGATTTAAAAAATCTTTTTTAGATAAAATACCGCTTCGCATATCTAACAAATTTTCAATCGTAATATCTTTAAATGTATTTGAATCAATTTCTGGTAAATATTTGGTAATTGGATCTTTATCGGATGTGATTTTACCTTCTTTTATAGCGATTCCGATAAGTGCCGATAAAAAAGATTTAGACATCGAAAAGGAAGCTTGTATATCATTTTTAGCAAAACCTTCAAAGTATTTTTCATATAAAATACTATCGTTTCTAATAAGTAAAAAAGCAATTGTTTTATCTTTTTGTAATGCTTTCTCAAAATTATAATGCCCTTTTTTACCATGAATGGATTCTGGGAATTTTAAATTGCTATGAGTAATAGAGTCAATAAAATGGTACGGTTTTGTGCCTTTTTGAATAGTTACACTTTTAAATTTTTTATAATCATCTTGATCTACCACATTCCAAACAAAAAAACGGCCAACATGACACGAGTTTAAAAGTAAGATAAACAAGCTATAAAATAATATATTTTTCATCATAAAGTATTTTTCACTAAAACAGAAGAATAACTTCTATTTTGTCGATTTAAATAATAAATCTTTACATTATTAAAATTCTTCTTCAACATAAAAGGTCATTATCTCTTTGCTTTTGGGATGTATAAAAGCAATATACGCCGCATGTAAATATAGTCTTTTATCTTTTTTACCATACAAATCATCGCCAACAATTGCGGTATTTAAACCTAAAACATGCGCTGCATGAACACGTAATTGATGTGTTCTACCTGTAATTGGAGAGAATTGAATTTTGGTTTGCTTTTCTTTTCTCTCTAAAACTTTCCAAGTTGTCAGTGCTTTTTTACCAAAATCATAACAAACTAGTTGTTTGGGTCTATCCTCTAAATCTACACGTAATGGTAAGTTAATTTTCCCTTTATTTTCTTTAATAATACCATCTAATAAAGCTATGTATCTTTTTTGTATTGTTCTTTTTATAAACTGCCTTTGTAAAAACTGATGTGCTTTTTTGGTTTTGGCAATTAACATTATTCCTGAGGTTGACATATCTAAACGATGCACTAATAATGGTCCTGTTGCTTTAGAATATTTAGTTTTCATACGTGTAAAAACAGAATCGGTTATGTGTTTTCCTGGAACAGATAATAATTCGGTTGGTTTATTAATTACGGCTAAAAAAGCATCTTCATAAATAATACTAATCTGTTTTTCTTTTGCCAAATTTAGACGCAATACATTTTCATCTAATTCCATTCCAGATAACATATGCGATAAAATTGGTTCGCATTTCCCTTTACAAGACGGATAAAAATTACCATGTTTTCTAATGGTTTTAGTTGCTGAATTTCCCCACCAAAATTCTGCCATTGCAATGGGTTTTAAATCATGTTGAAAAGCATATTGTAATAGTTTTGGAGCTGCACAATCACCAGTTCCTGCTGGGATTTGAAGTTGCAACTCTTCAAATATTTCAACTAGATTTTTTTGCTTTTTATCCTTATTTAAAAAAACATATTGTGTAATTATTTTTTGATGTAATGCATTCGATTTTTCATTTCTGCTATGTTTTAACCGATTCAACTCAAATTGGCACACATTTAATTCCTCTTGCTGTTTTATGAATTTATCTTCATAATAAATAGACAATTCTCTAAAATAAAAAGTATCGTGTAAACTTTCGGCTTCTAACTGTTTTTTATTGTAATTCTTACTATTCTTCGTTATTTTACGTTCTTTTTTTCGAAGTTTTAGTTTTTCTTTTTCAACCGATAATAATTTACTAACTAGCTCATGATTAGTTGCCACAATTTGTTTTAATTGTATGAATTCTTCGTTGTTTTCAATCAATTCAATGGCAGTACTTATATCTTTCAATTGTTTGTTTTCAATGGTAAAAAAACTAGAAATATCCAAAATATCATACACTGGAGGAACAAAATTAACCAGTACATTTTTATTTGCCAATTTTCCAGAAAATGCGGTTAAATAACCTATTTCTTTTTTTGCATTTTGAACTATTAAAACACCAAACATTTTACCAATTGCTTCTCCTTTTTTTGTTGCATCTAGCCCAAAATTATGTTGCCAATCGGTTTGGTGAATCAAATAATCTTGCAATTCGGCAACAGCCAATTTAGCTAACAGATGCGGTTCATAGTAAAACGGAAAAGTAAACTTTTCTGGTAGAGTGAAATTAGTAATTGAATTTTTGAATGTTATAAAAGCAGACACTTAATACCTAGTTTATATTATAATTGCAATATTACGTTTATATTTATAAATAAATTTAATTTTGCAATTTGCTTTTTTGTACCTTGCACTTTACCTATGATAAAATTTATATTAAACAATGAAATCATTACAACTTCTGAGCAATCAGGAGTAATTTTACTTGATTTTATACGAGAGAATAAGCAATTAAAAGGCACTAAAATAGGCTGTAGAGAAGGCGATTGTGGTGCTTGCACAGTATTAGTTGGCACATTAGAAAAAGATAAAATATCTTACCAAAGTATTACTTCATGTATTTCACCTTTAGGGAATGCGCAAGGCAAACATATCTTAACAATTGAAGGTGTTAACCTGCCTAAAAAACTCAATGTATCCCAACAAGTTATGGCAGATAATTATGCCACACAATGTGGTTTTTGCACACCAGGCTTTGTAGTTTCTATGACGGGTTTTGCATTAAAAACCGTTGAAAATACAGCAATTAATAGTACATGCAATGATGCAATCAGTGGTAATATTTGTAGATGTACTGGTTATAAATCCATCGAAAAAGCAACCAATCAATTAGAAGAGCTATTAAAACCCAATTACTCTCTAGAAGATTTAATTACAAATGGTTTTGTTCCTGAATACTTGCAAACAATTCCTGAAAGGTTACAAAAATGCAATATCTTAGGCTCTAAACCCAACATTTCAAACGAAACAATTGTAGCTAACGGAACCGATTTATACGTACGTTATGCAGATAAATTAAGCGAGCAAAGTGTACAATTAATAGGAAATGAACCTTTATTAAAAGGCATTCATTTTAAAGATGGAATTTGTACTATTGGAGCAAGCACTACGGTTACGGAATTGCTAGATAATGACCAATTACAACGACTTTTCCCTAAATTAAAACCCTTTTTAAAATTGGTTTCTTCGGAACAAATTAGAAACATGGGAACACTTGGCGGAAATTTCGTAAATGCTTCTCCAATTGGTGATATGTCCATTTTTTTCTTAGCATTAAACAGCCAATTAACCATTCAATTAGATAAAAAAACAAGAACAATTCCGTTGGATACATTCCACCAAGATTATAAAAAATACGATTTAAACAAAGGAGAACTAATTCAATCTATTTCTTTTAATGTACCAGATAATAGTACCTTTTTTAATTTCGAAAAAGTAAGTAAACGTACACATTTAGATATTGCTAGTGTTAACGCTGCTTGTAAAATCAGTATCAAAAATGAAATAATAAAAGAAGCATATTTCTCCATTGGCGGTGTTGCTGCAATTCCAAAATTACTTCAAAAAACAAATAATTTCCTTATCGGAAAATCAATTTCGGTAACAACAATAAAAAAAGCCGAAGTAGTTTTACAATCCGAAATCACACCAATTAGCGATGTTAGAGGAACAACTATTTACAAACGACTATTAGCAAGACAGTTATTCTTTGCACATTTTGTGTGCTTATTTCCAAGCATTTCACTTCAAAACCTTTTAGCAAAATGAAAAATATAGATTCCTACGGACATTTAAGAGGTGAATCTCTTTTTGTAGATGACATCATAGCTCGCAAAGATACTTTATACGGGTTAACGTATGATTCGCCTAAAGCGCACGGTAAAATTATTTCGGTTAATTACGCTAAAGCGGAAGCTATAAATGGTGTCATTAAAATATTTACTTACAAAGACATTTTGGGTGAAAACCAAATTGGTGGTATTATTCCAGATGAAGAACTTTGGGCAGAAAATGAAGTGCACTTTCAAGGACAACCAATTGCTTTTATTGTCGCAAAAAGCGAAGCAATTGCCAAAAAAGCAAGAAATTTAATTGAGATTGAAATAGAAAAATTACCCATAATTACTACTGCTAAAGAAGCAAAAGAAAAAGGTAGTTTTATAAACGCTCCAAGATCCTTTAATTTAGGCAATACAGAAAAAGCTTTTAAAAATTGTGATACGGTTATTAAAGGCAATGTATTTAGTAACGGACAAGAACACTTGTATTTAGAAACGCAAGGCGCTTATGCAATTCCTATGGAAAATGGGAATATCAAAATAACCTCATCTACGCAAGGGCCAACTTCCGTTCAAAAAATAGTTGCACAAGTTTTAGGTGTTGCTATGCATAAAATTGAAGTGGACGTTATCCGTTTAGGTGGCGGTTTTGGTGGTAAAGAAGATCAAGCAACACCTTGGGCAGTTATGGCAGCAGTTGCGGTACAACATTTAAAGAAGCCCGTAAAATATATATTAAATCGTCATGATGATTTGCGAATGACAGGTAAACGACATCCGTACGATTCTACATTTAAAATTGGTTTAAATAAAGATTTGAAAATCATTGCTTTTACGGTAGAATTTTTACAAAATTCAGGTGCAGCTGCCGATTTATCACCAGCTATTGCTGAGCGTACTTTGTTTCATGCAACCAACAGTTATTTCATACCAAATGTGAGTACTACAGTGCATAGTTGTAAAACTAATTTACCGCCAAACACTGCTTTTAGAGGTTTTGGCGGACCACAAGGTATGTTTGTAATAGAATCGGCTATTGCTAAAGTTGCCAATGAATTGAAAATTAATAAACGTTTCATTCAAGAAGCAAATTTACTAGCAGAAAACGATGTATTTTCTTACGGACAAATTGCTACAAAAGTAGAAATGGAAAACTCTTGGCATACTGCAAAAAAGAAATTCAATTTAGAAATATTAGAATCTAATGTAGCAACTTTTAATCAAAATAATACAGCACATAAAAAAGGAATTTCCTTAATGCCAATTACATTTGGTATTTCGTTTACCAATACGTCAATGAATCATGCAAGAGCTTTGGTACACATTTATCAAGATGGTAGTGTTGGCATAAGTACTGGCGCTGTTGAAATGGGACAAAGTGTTAATACTAAAATGCTACAAGTTGCCTATCTCACTTTAGGAATTCATCCTGATAAAGTAAAGTTAGAAACTACCAATACCACTCGTGTTGCCAATACTTCGCCTACTGCAGCAAGTGCTACCGCAGACCTTAACGGAAAAGCGGTTTTACAAGCATGTGAAACTTTAATCGGTAGACTAAAAATAGTTGCCTCTACCCTACTTTCCGTAACAGAAAAAGAAATACAATTTAAAGAAGATTTCATTTTTGTAAATAATAAAAAATCCGATTTATCGTGGGAAAAAGTAATTGCACAAGCCATGCTAGAACGTGTAGCTTTAACAGAAAATGCACATTATGCAACACCAATTATTCATTTTGATAAAACCAAAGAAAAAGGACATCCTTTTGCATATCACGTTTACGGAACAGCAATAACCGAAGTTACCGTGGATTGTTTACGAGGCACTTATGAAATTGATACAGTAAAAATAGTGCACGATTTTGGGAAAAGTATGAATTTAGGTATTGATATTGGTCAAGTTGAAGGTGCGTTAGCACAAGGAATTGGTTGGATGACGATGGAAGAAATTGCCTACGATAAAAACGGACGCTTATTATCCAACACTTTATCGAGTTATAAAGTACCAGATATTTTTTCGGCTCCCAAAATAGTTGAAGTTTTACCTTTAGAAACACAAGGTAACGAAATGGCAATTTTAAAATCAAAAGCCGTTGGCGAACCTCCATTAATGTACGGAATTGGCGCTTATTTTGCCATACAAAATGCCGTAAAATCTTTTAACCCAAAACATAAATTGAAATTTCATTCGCCTTTTACACCAGAAAAAGTATTGATGGCTCTTTATGAGGATTCTCATAAAGATTAAATAGGCATACAGCTACTTATAATTAAACAAATAATTGATATATTCTAAAAAAAACATACTAAAAGGCGCACTTATTTATAGTACTGGAGATACTATTGCCGCTATTTTATTAGAGGAATTTATGTGGTCAAGGTTATTAGGTATGGCTCTTTTAGGCGCAACGATTTATGCCTTTGAAATACCTAATTATTTTACATGGATTGATAAAAAAACAGCTCAAAATTCAGGTATTAAGAAAATTCTAGTTAAAACACTTTTGGCATTTGCGTATTTTAATCCGTTATGGATTGCACGACACTTATTCTTCATAAAACTATTCTCTAAAAATTACGAAGCATTAAACTGGCATTTATTGAAAATTGCTACATTATCCTTTTTGATAAATATTCCCATATCCTTTTTAGCAAATTACATCATACAAAATAGAATTAAATTTAATTGGCGATTTACAGCTAGTGCTATTTTTTCTGGATTAATGGCAATATATTATGCTATGAGCGAAAGTTGGTTTCTTTAATTAAATAAAATACATGGATTTCTGGAAAAAAATAAAAAATAAATTACAAGATAAACAACGTGTTTATTTACTCACCGTAATAAAAAATCAAGGAAGTTCTCCAGGAAGACAAGGTTTTAAAATGTTCGTTTCCGAAGATGGTTTTATCTCAGGTTCAATCGGCGGAGGAATAATGGAATATCAATTTGTAGAAAAAGTAAAAAAATTACTAAAAGCTCCTAAATTAGAAATCTTATTTAAAAGGCAAATTCATAAAGGAACTGTAAAAGATAGTTCTGGTATGATTTGCTCTGGTGAACAGACCAATGTTTTTCATCCGTTAGATGAAAAACACTTGCCAATAATTAATGCGATTATCACTAGTTTAGAAAATAATAAAAAAGGTGTTTTACTATTATCTAATACCAAGTTTTCTTTTGCAAATGAATTCATGGAAGAACAATTTGATTGTCAATTTAAAAATGATACAAATTGGGAGTTTACGGAACTTATTGGCTACAAACCTGTTTTTTATATTATTGGTGGTGGTCACGTTGGTTTAGCAACTTCAAAAATCATAAAAACACTTGGGTTTTATGTCATTGTTTTGGATAATAGAAAAGGAGTAAATACGTTTATAGCAAATGAATTTGCAGATGAAAAATACGTTATTGATTATACTGAAATTAAAAAATACATTCCTGAAAACGAACAAAATTACATTACAATAATGACTAGTAAGTTTGTTGAAGACAAACTGCTATTGTCTCAATTAGTCAAAAATAAATGCCAATTTTTAGGGGTTTTAGGTAGTAAAAATAAAATTGATATAATGTATAAAATGTTGCTTGATGAAGGTTTTTCTAAAGAAAATTTAGATGCTGTTTATGCGCCTATTGGTATTTCCATAAAAAGTCAAACACCCGAAGAAATTGCTATAAGTATAGCTGCTCAAGTCATTAAGGTGAAAAATTGCGAATTGTAAAATGGCTTTTCTTATATTATAACTCTATTTGATTATATTTGCATTTCATGCCTAAAATTAGAAAAATACTAAAACCACTTTCCATCTTATATGGCGAAATTGTAAAGGTTCGTAATAAAATGTATGATAAAGGTGTTTTAAACTCCACTAAATTTGAAATTCCTACTATTATTGTTGGTAATTTAAGTGTTGGTGGCACTGGTAAATCTCCTCAAATTGAGTACTTAATTCGTTTATTAAAAGACGATTACAAAGTTGCTGTATTAAGTAGAGGTTATAAACGTATTTCAAAAGGCTTTGTTTTGGCTGATAAAAATACAACGGTTGCTCAAATTGGTGATGAACCTATGCAATTTTACAAAAAATTTAAAAATATTATTGTTGCAGTAGATGCAAAACGAGTTAATGGCATTCAAGAATTAGAAAAGTTAAACAATCCACCTGAAGTTATTTTATTAGATGATGCTTATCAACATAGAAAAGTACAAGGCGGTTTTAACATTTTACTTACGCCATATTATAATTTATATGTAGACGATACGATGTTACCAAGTGGCGATTTACGAGAGCCTATTTCGGGCGCTACACGAGCCCAAGTTATTATCGTTACTAAATGTCCAGAAGCTTTATCTGATAACGAACAATTTGACATCACCAAAAAATTAAAAATAGATTTAAAACAAACTGCCTATTTTACTAAAATCGCCTATGATACTACTATTTATAGCAAAAAAAATAGTTTAAAAATAGCGCAATTACAAGAATATGAAATACTACTCGTTACAGGAATAGCAAATACAAAACCATTGATAGAATTTTTAAAAACCAAACAATTAAAAATAACATCTCTTAATTACAAAGATCATTATAATTTTAAATTAAAGGATTTAGAAAAAATCACCAAAACATTTACTGCAATTAAAGCAAATAAAAAATTGATTTTAACAACCGAAAAGGATTATGTTCGTACCTTTGAGAACGCAAAAGAAAATGTATATTATTTGCCAATAAAAACACAATTTTTAAAACAAAACTCTAAGGAAGAAGATAGTTTTATAACACAAATAAAAAGATATGTGGAACAAAGTACAAGAAACAGTTAATTACTTAAAAGAAAACGGATTTTCAACACCTGATTTTGGAATTATATTAGGTTCTGGTCTAGGAAAATTGGTAGATATTATTGCTATTGAAAGTAGTTTGGATTATAAAGATATTCCGAATTTTCCTGTATCAACAGTTGCTGGTCATTCTGGCAAATTAATTTTCGGAACTATTGGAGATAAAAAAGTAATTTGTTTACAAGGTCGTTTTCATTATTACGAAGGTTGGTCTATGCAAGAAACGGTATTTCCTGTTCGTGTAATGAAAATATTAGGCGCAAATAATTTGATTGTTTCTAATGCTTCTGGCGGTGTAAATCCTGCTTTTAGTGTTGGTGATATTATGCTAATTACCGATCATATTAATATGATGCCAGAACATCCTTTACGTGATAAAAATGACGAACGTTTTGGACCTCGTTTTGTAGATATGCATGATTCGTATGACAAACCAATGATTGCAAAAATGGAAAAAATAGCGAAAAATGCCAATATAAAAATCCATAAAGGAATTTATTTAGCCTTACAAGGACCTACTTTTGAAACTCCAGCAGAATATAAAATGGTAAAAATTTTGGGTGCCGATTGTGTAGGAATGTCAACCGTACCAGAAGTTATTGTTGCCAAACATATGGGAATGACTTGTTTTGGTTTATCCGTAATTACCGATTTAGGTATTGAAGGAATTGTAGAATCTGTTTCACACGAAGAAGTACAAATTGCTGCTAAATCTGCCGAAAAAGTATTGAGTAAGTTAGTTGCCCAATTTGTTATTTCATAACACTAGCATTGCGTTTAAAAAATAAAATCGTTTTGGGGTAATTCTTAAAATGCAGTAAAAACTCAAATTTGGATAGCAGTATCATCCTATTTATTAATAGCATATGCTAAAAAAAATTGAATTTGGATAAAACTATCTACAAAATATTACAAAATATTAATGTATCTTCGTTTGACAAAACACCTGTAAATCAACTGTTTAACCAAGTCGAGTTACACAAAAAGCAAAAGAGTAATTCCAATCAACTGAGTATGTTTGACTTATAACGCAATGCTAGTGACATTAACCATATAAATATTAAAGAAAAAGATACATATAGAACAATTGACAAACCTTTTGAAGGAGAGATTCTCAAAGAAAAAGGCAGTAAATTTATTGGTTATGCTTTTCCTGTTCAAGATGAAGATGCTGTTGTAAAGCACATCAAACAATTAAAAGACACGCATCATAAAGCCAGGCATTGGTGTTATGCTTGGCAATTAGGAACAGAAAAAATACGTTATAGGGCAAATGATGATGGCGAACCAAATAATAGTGCTGGTCAACCTATTTATGGTCAAATCTTATCTAATGATGTAACGAATATTTTAGTAGTAGTAGTTCGCTATTTTGGTGGTACAAAATTAGGCGTTGGTGGTTTGATTTCGGCTTATAGAACTGCTGCACAATGCGTTTTGGAAACCAGTGTAATAGTTAAAAAAACAATAAATACTGCGCTCAAATTATCTTTTACGTATAAAGATTTAAATAAGGTTTTGCGAATTATCAAAGATAATAATATTGCCGTTATTAGTCGTAAAATGGAATTTGATTGTGAATTTGTGATTGCTATACGAAAAAATGATTTTGAAAAAGTAAAGCTAACTTTAGAAAATTTAAGATGTTTAGTAATTAAAGAGCTTTAGTTTTATTCAACTCTGTTTTGCTCTTTTGTTGATTTTTGTGTTTTATTTTCTTTCAACTTTCTATTACCAAAATTATATCTGAAGCCTATTTTTATTTTTTGAGATTCATTTTTTTGATAATATCCATTATCTTGATCTAAATAAGTAGATCTAAAATTAAGATTATCGGTATTAAAAATATCAGAAATTTTCAAACTAATAGTTCCATTATTTTTTAATATTTTTTTGCTAAAGTTAAGGTGAATATATTTTCTTTCGCTTTGTTTGTAAGAACCCATTATATTACCCGATGAATACCCGAAATTTACAGATGTTTGCAAACTTTTATCTTTTAATAAAGTAAAATTATTATTGATTAATAAGATATTGCGCCACGTATTTTGAGTAACTAAAATAGGATTTGGTTCTTGAGCTTGAAAAACAGTTTCTTTATAGTAAAGAGCATAAGTTGTTGAAATAGACCATAGATTGGTTAATTTATAGTTGGTATAAAAACTAAAACCAGAAGTGACTTTTTGCTTTAAATTAGAAATAACAAACCAAACAAAATTAGTATCATTATCTTGAAAACTTAATTCTTCTGCTTTGTCTTTTTCGTGTGTAAAAAAGAAATTAAATCTATATTTACGTTGTAGCATATAGGTTAAGTCTATCTTATTTTCAATGGCAGGTTTTAAATCAGGATTACCAACATTGGCAGCAAAATCACTAAAATAATAAGTAAATGGATTTAATTGTGCATATTTTGGTCTATTAATTCGCTTGCCATAACTAAAAGAAAAAATATGATTTTTTGAAGGATTGTAATTTAAATATAAAGTAGGAAAAAGGGTGAAATAATTATTTGTATTAATTTGACTAGTGCTTATCGAATTACCTTTGGTTTTTGTTAATTCGGCACGTAAACCAAATTGAGCGCTCCATTTTTTCCATTTTTTATTTAAATTTAGATAACCAGCAAAATTGGTTTCATCGTATAGAAATGTATCGGAATTTTGTGTGTTTCCTGAAAAATAATCATCCTGTTTCAATTGACTTTTTGAAGTAATATTGGCAAACTTTGCACCAGCTTCAAAATTTATTGTTTTATCTATTGGGTAGCCATAATCTACTTGATACGTATTAATATTTATTTTTTGATTGGAGTTAATTAAAAAACCATTCGTATTTGTTATTGTTTGGTTGGACGAAAAATAATTAGTAACCACATCTTGCTCATCCTTTTTATTATAGTAATTATAACTGATACTAGTATTAAAATAGGCGCCTTCTTTTTTTAATTTTCTAGAATAATCTAGCGAATACGAAAGGTTTTTAGTGTCTTTATCAAAATTACTAATTGCCTTGTAGGTGTTATTTAATTGGTTGTTTTGATCAAATATTTCGCCAAAAGTATCATTATTTGTTACTTCTTTTGGTTGAATATAGTGTAATGTACTTAAGGTTATTTTATTTTTTTTATCGATAGAATAATCTACATTAAAGAGCAAATTATGCGTTTCTTTAGTGGTTTTTATATCATATTTTGCCAACCAAGTAGATTCTAAATTATTGGCATTATCAAAGTAATTTATAGATTCATCCATAAAAATAAAATCCGTACTTGGACTATAGGTGTAATTAGCAAAAACATCCCATTTGTTTTTTTTATAGAAGTGATTCATACCAAAATTATATTTAGCATAGATACCTTGTGTGTAGTCTGCAAAAGCACTGCCTTTATAGCCTGAAAATTTATTTTTTTTGGTGATTATATTTATAATGGCATTGCCATTTGCATCGTATTTTGCCGATGGATTTGCAAGTACTTCAATTGATTTTACGGTATTACCAGCATAGCTTTCTAAAAAATTTCTCAACTCGTTCTGGCTTAATTGTACTTTTTTATTATTTATATAAACTGCTGCTGGTGAATTATTAACCATTAAATTGTCTTTAAAAACAAATACACTTGGTGTGTTTTTTAAAATCTCCCAAGTGGTATTGTTAGAAAGGATGCTGTTATTTAGTTTAAAAACCAAGCGATCTGTTTTTTGTTGAATACTTGGTTGTGTTGTGTTTAACTCAATTTCGGTTAAATTTTCAATTTTTTCAGTTAAAATAATGGGTTTTAAAATTACATTTTTAGCAATGGTGATTTTATTAGTATATTCTTGAAAGCCAAAAGAGGTGATTTTTATTAAATAAGTGTCTTTTTTAATGTTTTTAAGGATAAAAATACCGTTATTATCGCTCACACTACTTTTAATATAAATAGTATCTTTGGTTTGCAGTGTGATATTGGCAAAAACAAGAGCTTCTTTATTTTTATTTTGAATATTACCACTTAAAGAAAAGTTTTGAGTAAACGCAAAAATGGGTAGAATAAGTAGTGTAAAAAGTATTTTAATTTTCATAACAATCTTCAATAATTAATAAATTTCAACTCTTTCATAAAAAGAATTTCATATTTATATCGTATAGTTTGAAGGGATCAATCTATAAAATAATTCTAAAATCAAAATTACAAAAAAAAATCTAATTTTGTCACTCTTAAAATAATCGAATTTAATTTTCGTGAATTGACAATAAATTCGATTTATTATTAGATAAAGTATAGTTTTAGTTCTATTTTACGCTATTATTTTATGTTATTATGAAAATTTTTTGCGAATAGTAAATTTTAAAGACTTGTTAAATTTAATTTTTTAGAGGTCAGTAGATATTTTCATATCTTGTAACACAATAAAAGTAGTAAAATTATGGATATATTTAAGGGTCAAAACCTTTTAAAGTTTGCTGAACGCTTTAAAACAGACTTAGATTGTTAAGGAATATTTAGGTGTAATTAAGTGGAACGATGGTTATTCTTGTAGGAAATGTAAGAATACAACTTATCAAATAAGGAATAATTTTTCAAGAACCTGTAATAAATGTAGCGATACAGAAAGTCCAACAGCAAACACTATTTTTCATAGGGTTCGTTTTAGAGTTCGCACAGCATTTTTTTATATGTTTTGAAATGGCAACCACAACTAAGAGTTTATCTGCTACTCAAATGGGAGTTCGTTATGGAATAACAGAAAAAACAGCACGACTGTTTATGTTAAAAATTAGAGAAGCAATGAAATCAAGCGAAAACAATCCAATGAATGGTAAGGTTCATGTAGATGAGTTTGTTTTAGGTGGTTATGAGCAAGGAAAAATAGGTCGTAGTTATAATTCCAATAAAAAGAAAGTTATTACAGCAGTAGAATTAACCGATGATGGAAAAGTTAAAAGAATGTATGCAATGAAAATAAACGATTTTTCTGCTAGATCATTACAATATATGTTTGTAAATCATATTGATAGAGATGCAAATATTACAACCGATAAATGGAAAGGTTACAGGCCTATTGCTAAGGCTTATAATATTACTCAAATTAATAGTAATGGAGGTTTAAATTTTAAAGCATTGCATACAATGATTCATCAAAATGAACAACCCCGAGGCAGAGCCGTCGAGGTATCAAATAGGAATTCCCTTTTTTATTTCGACACAGAGCGTCGGGGAATTAAACCCGAAAACCGATTAAATCTTGAATTAGAACGGCTTATTCTTGGGTTAGTGATTTTAATATCAATCGATATTTTAATGAATTTTGCTTTAGAATCAATCGTTCCCAAAGTAAAAGCACAATATTCAATAATTTAATTACTAAAATGGTCGAAAGTGATAAAATTTATCAAAGTGAATTAATATGTAACTAACTACTGACCTCTATAATTTTTTTATAAATTTCAGGAAAAGTTTATCGAAGTTTCGTATTATTTAATGATTAATTTTTCTATAAAAGTATTCTTTTTTGTTTGAATTTTAATAAAATAAACTCCTTTACTTAAATGTAATAAGTCAATTGTATTATTAGTGATTAATTTTTTTGAAACAATTGGTTTACCACTTAAATCTGTTAAGTCATAAGTAGTAGATGGTTCAAAATTACTCATTGAAATATTAAAAACACCTTTTGATGGATTAGGATAAATGGAGACACTATTATTCATACTAATTTGACCATTTAAATATAAAGTATTGTTCGTGAAGCGAATAGAGAATCGATTCCTTAAATCAGTGGTTATATCTATATTAAAGTTGTAGTCGGATGTGGATAAATTATGTAAAACTTGAGTTAATTCATCAAAAATCAAAATATCTTGTCCGTTTTGAAATATGCCTTCTAAGTGGTCAATACTAATTTTATAAGTACCCGAATTTATAATTTCGATACCTAATGGAATAATTTTGGAGTCTACAAAGTTATCTTGAGTTTGAATAGCATAACGTCTATTGTCATTTTCAATGATAGAGAAAAAATCAATATTATTACCATTTTCATTACGTTTTCCATCAAGACCTTGGTCATATGAAGTAGAGCCATCTTGATGGAAGCCAATCATAATTTGTCTGAATGCCATTGAATTATTGGTTAAGTTTAACCAAAATCGATCTAAAGGATCTTAAATTCAAGTAGTAAATGCAACTTTTCGAGGATTAGAAATTAAAATTATT